>NZ_LT669941.1:1721759-2021759 GCF_900128505.1 Parabacteroides timonensis | reverse complement strand
ATTTTTATAGCTTCTTCCTTATTGAAAGGAAAACCTTTTGCTTTAACCGTTTTGGCTTTCTTCCTGACTTCTTTTGTCTTATCGGATGAAACCGTCGCTCCGGTTGTACCATCGGTTTTGTTGCTTTCTTTATTTTTGAGCCAGGCTGCATAGTCTTTAATTTCCTGTTGCCAGTCTACCCGTACGCCGCTGTATTTCTCAGACAGTTCCATGCGTCTCTCTATCTGGTTTTTGGGTGCCTCTTTTTTCAGATCCAACTGAGTGAAGGCTCCAAAGTAAGGTGCGTTGAGGTCAATCCAGGTATATAAGGTCTGCATGTCTTTTTCAGCTATCTTAATGCCGTGGTGTCCGGCTTGCAGGATACGGATCAGTTCGCTGTTATTGGCGTAATATTCGTACGGACGAAGTACATAGATATCCGACTCCGGCCCTTGACGGTATACGTAAGGATGCAGGTTGAGATAACTTTGCTCGTAGTGGCGTTCGAGTTTTGTCATGATTCCCCGTTTATAGGTAACCATCTGATCTTTGCGGAAGTCCGGTTGGGCTGCTGTTCCGTTATGGCAGGAAACACAGTTACGGTCGAGTACGGGTTGTACTTCCAGGCGGAAGGTGAATGGGCGGACACCTCCCTCCGGCACTTTGAGTTCGTGGGGAGTGCTGGTGGAGGCTATTGTACGCTTGGGCATGGCTATGGTGTTTTGATCCTCATGACAACCGGTGCAGGATACGATCTCTCCCGGCATGCCGGTCAACCAGCTTCGCATCCATTGGACAGCTGCTCCATTTTTATCTAATGGTTGAATGGATATCGGTGTGTTGGCTGGTATTTTGAACATGACGGAGCCATCTTCTTCTACTGGTACGGTTCCGAGAATCCGTTTGATGTCCCATCCACTCTGGATACCTTGCGCGTCATGATCGGAGGGGGCAAGGATATAGGCATATTCATAGGCGAAGATACGGAGAGCCTTGATCGTTCCGCGCGGAACTCCTTCTGTGCCTTCACCTTCATAAATATCTTGAATAAATACGGTTGCTTCCTTTTCTCCCGGTTTGATCTTGGATGGGATGACTGGAGGTGTTTCTGTCTGCTTTAGCGGGATAGGGGCAGTCAGTCCTTCACCTTCCTGTTCGGTTATCAAGGTGAGATTGTCGAATATATCCACCAGATAAATCCCCCAAAGGGCATCAGGGGATGGTTTGCAGGCGACCAGGAAATATTTTTCATTCAACGGATAGGGTTTCATGAACTGAGGCCATACTCCTTCCACTAGTTCATCTTTGATGATCGGTTCGATAGGGCGTTTACTGAAAGGCAGTTCCTGTATCATCCCTTTTTCTTCTTTGCGGCTCTTGGCCGGGTCGAAGATGATCAATCTGCCTGATCGGGCTGTACCGTGATGTCCGGATATGATACCGATAAAGCGACTGTTATGTTTGGATAACGGTTTCATATCGAATGTGCTGTTTGGAAAATAAGACCCGCTGCCATAGAGTGCTTTGTTTTCCGTGCCGTCTGGATTCATATGCATAACGATACGGGAGAAATAGTGGGTCAGATCGGTATATTCCCAGCGGGTGTACATCAGGCGACCGTTAGGAATAACGATAGGAGCCCAGTTCCCGTCCTGGTCAAATGTCAGACGATGGATCTTTTTTGTTTCCGGATCGTACGAAACGAGGTTGGCAACGACATCGTCGCCGTGTACACAAGGAACGCCGTTATAACCGATATTGCAGGTGGCAACAATTTTACCGTCCGGCAGATAGTTGGCATCGCAGAACTCCAGGTCGGGTTCGTCTACGGTTATCTTCTGATGAAGGCCGCTACCGTCGGAGTTGATCTCGTAAATTTGCCATTTCCTGTTTTCATCCAATGAAGAGAACAGGATACGGTCGGCATTCCAGTGTAGTTGCATATCTGAGATCGGCACATCGGTAGCCGGCTTATAGATTGTTTGACTTTGGATATTTCCCCGCAGGTTTGATAATTGGCTTATTTCTGCGTCGTATCCGTTACGGCGACTGGAGAAAAGGGAATTGTAATTTGCATTGGACGTACCGAGCGACGGTCCCATTGCTTTGCGTGCATTGTCTCCCAGATGATAACGGGCTATCAATATCTTATCTATGTCCAGTAAAGGGTTTGCCAGTATGATCTCCCTTTTGAGGGAAAATAGGCGCTTTGCATTGGCAATTGTCTGTTCTGACATATCTTTTGATAGATTGGATTTTACTTCTGTAAGTAGTGACTCCAATTCAGATAATTTTTGATAGAGCGAGGGAGCTTTGTCTCCCAATGATGATTTTGTGTCGTCCAGATAAGCGCGGATAGCATCGGGATTGACCCAGTTTATTTGCTCCTTCAATCTGTTTATTTGTAGTTGGTACAATGAATCAGCATTGGTAGTAGCTATGCCTGAAACAGAAAAGGCCAATAAGACAAAAAGTACATGAATTCTATATCTCATGTTATGATATCGTTTAAAGTTACCCTGCAAATTTATAGGTTTATGGGGTATGATGAGTTGTAATATTGTATCAAAAGCGATCATTATTATCTCCGGATGATGAAATATAAGGATTTTCTTTTTCTATCTTTGCTGCATAAAGCTTGAATGTCATGAAAAAAACATATTGGATCGTTTTCTTTATAGCATGCTTCAGCCGTTTGCTAGTGGGTGCGGAGCCTGTTTTTTATTTTTCATCCTTGAAACTGGAAGAGGGACTATCGCAGTTGTCTGTTATAAATATTCATCAGGATTATAAAGGTTTTATGTGGTTTGCGACCCGTAATGGCCTGAATCGTTTCGACGGTACATCTTTTACCGTATATAAGCATAGTAATAAAGATTCGATGAGTCTTTCCAATAATTATGTGACCTCTTTGGCTGAAGATATTCGTGGCTATTTATGGATCGGAACTACAGGGGGGGTGAATCGTCTTGACTTGAAAACCGACCGTATGATCGCGTATAACGGGTTGTCTTCTTTTTCCGGATCACCGGTGGATGGGGCGTGGATATCCGATGTGTATGTAGATAGCCGTCAAAGACTTTGGGTGGCAATGAGTAAGGGGTTGTATCAATATAATTATGAGGAGGATATTTTTCAGCCTGTCTCTTTGGAAGGGGAATTGGATCGGACCTATATCATGCGAATTAAAGAAGATCGCAAAGGTAATTTACTGGTCGGAACTCTTAATAAAGGGCTATACATTTGTGATGCTGAGTTAAACCTGGTAGATCATTACCTGAAAGATAATACTACCGGTTCATTGACGGATAATCTTGTTTCTGCTATCTATGAAGATTCGACCGGACAGCTTTGGATCGGTACCCGTGAGTCTGGTCTAAATAAGATAGACCGGGATACACATACAGTTGCCTGTTATACAACGGAGAACAGTACACTTGGCAATAACTATATCCGTACGATAGAAGAATATAACGGTTACGTGATAGTCGGTACTTTCAATGGATTAACACTGATAGACCTAAAAGATAATTCTTTTCAGAAATATAATGACTTCGATACCCGGAAAGGGGGCTTGAGTCATTTCTCCATTTATTCGACCTATGTGGATAATGCTAATACAATTTGGATCGGAACATACGCCGGAGGGGTGAATTATAGTAATCCTTTGAATAGCCGTTTTATTTTTCATGGTTTAAAAAATGAACAGGAACAGTTTCCGGGAGTTTGTGGAGCTATGGCTTATCAACCGGAAACTAATATTCTGTGGATCGCTTCGGAAGGACGCGGGTTACTGGCTTATGATATCGATAAAGATTCTTTCTCTCATTACCTACTTGATAATCATTCTGATCTGTTGGGGGATAGGAATATCATAAAATCTCTCTATATCGAAGGAAATACGATTTGGTGCGGAACACAAAAAGGTACTGTGTATCGTTTTGATACGAGGACTAAAAAGTTTTCATTGTTTCATACTTTTGATAAGATACTTAGTGTTTATACCATCGATCGTTGTAGTGATGGGGCTTTGTGGATGGGAACGACTGACAATAACGGGATTGTACGATTCCTACCGGACGAGAGAATGGCTCCGAAAGATACTATATTCGGCCATTTCCCTAGTCTCCGGAGTTTTCTGGAAATAAGGAATGGTGTTTATCTGGTTGGAATGCATGTGGGAGGCCTTGGTTTATATGATTCCAATATCCGGAAAGTAGAGCGTTATAATACCCGTCAGACCGGATCGAGACATCTATACGATAATCATGTGACGTCGATCATCAGAGATATGGAAGGACGTATCTGGGTCGGTACGTATGGAGGTGGTTTATGCTTGTTTGATGAGGAAAAAGGAATCACCGATTGGCTAACGACGGAAGATGGCCTTTCTGACGATAATATCAATTCTGTTATTGCGGGTGATGATGGAAAAATATGGCTAAGTACCAGTAAAGGTATTTCTTCTTTTGATCCGGATACCCGGAGTTTTACTAATTACAGCAGTCAAAGTGAGATACCTGTCAATGAATTCAGTATAAAAGGAGGAATTCGACTGCCTGACGGTAGGATTTGCTTTAGTGGCGATAATGGTTTTATCTCTTTTTATCCGGATAAGTTGGAGAAGAACTCTTTTGTCCCGCCGGTATCTTTTACTTCTCTGACCGTGAATAATAAGTTGATCACTCCCGATGACCAGTCAGGTATTTTGGGTGAGGTTGTTGATTACACTTCCGGAATAAAGCTGAAGTATAATCAGAATAACTTTTCGATCGGATATACCGCGTTGAACTATCTTTATCCTAACCAGAATCAATATGCCTATAAATTGGAAGGATACGATAAAGACTGGAATGAGGTGGGGACCCGTAAGGAGGCCTTTTATACGAATATCAGACCCGGTGAGTATATTTTTCGGGTCAGAGCCTCTAATAATGATGGGGTGTGGAATGAGGAAGGACGTTCTGTCCCGGTCCATATTCTTACGCCGCTTTGGCAAACCTGGTACGCTTACTTGTTTTATCTGTTGATCTCTGGGATTCTTATTTATACTATCTATTATTATCTTCATATGAAGCGTAAGTTGGAGCATGACCTGATTGAGAAACAAAAGGAACAGCAACGGCAGGAAGAATTCCACCAGTCCCGTATCCGGATGTTTACGAACTTTTCACATGAATTGCGTACGCCGCTTACTTTGATCCTTTCTCCTTTGGAAGAAGTGCTTCAACGTGTCGATATGGCATCGAGCCTGAAAGATGTATTACGGTTGGTCTATGCAAATTCACAACGGTTGCTGCTGCTGGTCAATCAGTTGATGGACTTACGAAAGAACCAAAGCGGCAATCTGCGACTGCGTGTTTCCCGAAATGACCTGTATCTCTTTACCCAGGAGATTTATATTGCATTCAACCAGATTGCAGTGAAAGAACATATCCGGTTTAACTTTGAATCGGCCCTGTCCGGAATCGAGGCCTGGTTTGACCGTGCTTTGCTGGAAAAGGTTGTTTTTAATCTGTTATCAAATGCTTTTAAGCATACTTCACCGGGCGAATCGGTAACAGTCCGGCTTGAATCTTTTACGCAGGCTGAATTGAATGAGTATTATCCCGGTCGGGTGGAAGCGGGGCTATCTGTTTCATCTCGTTATGCCTGCCTGTCGATAGAAGATACCGGAAAGGGGATCAGTGATATAGATAAGGATCATATTTTTGCCCCTTTTTATCAGAGTGCCGATGAACAGGAATTAAATACAACCGGGACAGGAATTGGCCTCAGCTTGGTCCTGTCTGTGGTTAAACTGCATAAAGGTATTGTGTGGGTGAAAGATAATACGCCCAAGGGAGCTATATTTCGTGTATTGTTGCCGATAGATAAAGAGACCTATGAAGAGGAACAGATCGCGGAAGAGGAGACTGAATCTTTACCGGAACAGGAAGAACTTCCGGATATATCTGTTTCAGATCTGAGGAAACGTTACACAGTACTGTTGGCAGAAGATAACGATGAAGTACGTCGGTATATCCGGGAGCGGCTTGAAAGACATTTTGATGTTTTGGAAGCAGATAATGGGGAAGATGCATTCGGTAAGATAACGGAAGTTATGCCTGATCTGGTTGTCAGCGATATTATGATGCCGAAGATGGATGGTTTGCAACTTTGTTCTTTGGTTAAACAGGACTTGCGGACAGGGCATATCCCTGTTATCATCATCACTGCGAAGTCGATGGTTATGCATATTAAAGAGGGGTTCCAGAGCGGGGCGGACGATTATATCGTAAAACCGTTCAATATGGAGATATTGATTTCCCGTATATGTAATCTGTTGTCATCCCGCGAACGGCTAAAAGAGTTGTATGGCAAAAAGTTCTCTTTGGAATCGTTGGGGATCGAGACGACTTCCGCAGATGAAATATTTATGCAGAAGTTTTTTGGAGTGATCGAACAGAATATATCCAACCCGGAATTTAATATTGAAATGTTATGTAACGGAATTGGCATGGGACGTGCCAATTTATATCGGAAGTTGAAAGCGATAACAAATCTTTCACCAATAGACCTGATACGTAACAAGCGTATGGAAGTGGCGGCAAAGATGTTTCTTGAGACAGAGATGAATGTATCTGAAGTTGCCGTAAGTGTCGGCTTTAACTCCCATGCTTATTTTGCGACTTGCTTTAAAAATGTATATGGCATATCACCGACCGAATATGTACAGCGCAATAAATCTGTTTCAGACAAAGAATAAATCGAAATATTCGTGAATACCCCTAAAAGCCGCCTGATCAGCGGCTTTTATTATTGTTATGGAATATAATTGAACACAAAAGAGAGGATTTTTAAATAGTCGAAAGTTTTCCGGCCCTACATTTGCCACAGAAAAATAACACACGAATAGTATTAATCTTAATAGCTGTATTATGAATAACATGTACATGAGAAGTTGTGCTTTAGGCATAACGATGTGTCTGTCTCCCATCCTTATGCCTGATATGGCGAAGGCTGAAAAAACAGGCATTGTAAATGAAATCACACAGTCCTCACCTGTCAGTGGAGTTGTAAAGGATGCAAATGGAGATCCTTTATTCGGAGTAAATATCGTAGTAAAAGGCACTACCATCGGTTCTATCACGGATATTGACGGGAACTTTTCATTTGAGGCTCCGGCCGGATCGACTCTGGTTGTTTCTTATATCGGTTTTAAATCGCAGGAAATAAAAGTGAAGGGGAGTTCTCCAATAAACATTGTATTACAGGAAGACTCCGAGAAGCTGGATGAAGTAGTGGTAGTGGGTTATGGTGTACAAAAGAAAAGTGATGTCACCGGTTCCCTTTCTTCTGTGAAAGGAGAGGATCTGACCAAACTTTCTATTTCCCGTACTGACCAGGCTTTGCAGGGACAAATGGCCGGTGTTATGGTGCAAAATAGTGTGGCCGCACCCGGTGAATCTCCCAACATCATTATCCGTGGTGGAAACTCGTTAAAAGGAAGTAATGCGCCACTGGTGGTTATCGATGGGGTACTGGGTGGAGATCTGGCTTTGATCGATCCGAATGATATTGCATCTATCGAAGTTTTGAAGGATGCATCTTCAACATCTATCTATGGTTCCCGTGGTGCAAATGGTGTAATTATGGTAACTACTAAACGCGGAAAAGCCGGTAAACCGACAGTCTCTTATAGCGGTTATATTTCATTATCACAGATATCCAAAAAGATGGATATGTTGAGTGGACCGGAAATGTATAGTATGTTGAAGGAAATGGAAACCAACTATCCTTCTACCTCAATGAAAATACCGGCCTGGATTGATCCGAACAATTTGAATGATGTGGATTGGCAGGATGAGGTATTCCGCTCGGCTCCGATGACAGGGCATTCCCTCTCTGTAAGCGGTGGATCGGAAACGACAAAATATAGTCTGTCCGGTAATTATCTGATGCACCAGGGTATTATTAAGAACTCTGATTTTAATCGTGCCGGTATCCGTGCGAACATTGAACAACAATTGGGTAAAAGAGTAACTGTTGGTGCTTTGATCAATGCATCACGTTCCTCTTCCAGTAGTGCAAGTGTTAACCAGATGAATGGTTCTGATGGTGGAGGTGTCACTTTTTGTGCACTTGGATTCAGTCCGTTAGTTCCTGTTTATGATGAAAATGGTAAATTCAGCGGCCCGTTGATGGATGGTGCGCAGATGAATAACCCGGCCGCTCTGATCAATGACCAGATAGTAGACAAATACCGGAATTACTTTCAGGGAACGGCCTTTTTAGAATGGGAGATTATTAAGAACCTGCGATTCAAGACCGCCTGGACATATACTTATAGCGACCGAAAACAACGCCAGTTCGTTTCCGGAGAGAATCTTCTGTCTTATAAAGGAGATGGTTATGCTTATGTAAATGATCAGGAAACGACGAACTGGTTAGGAGAAAATACATTGACTTATTCCAAAGTGTTTAATAAAGATCATTCATTGAACGTCGTGGCCGGTTTTACCGCTGAAGCCTCTGATTATTTCTATAATACAAACAGTGGAAAAGGTTTCGACATCGAATCGCTCGGTTACTGGAATATGGGACTGGCCGATAAGAATTTGTTGACGATTACTAGTGGTGGTAACCATTCTGCAATAGCATCCTGGTTGGGACGTGTCAATTATGCCTATAAGGGAAAATATCTTGCATCTGTAAGTTTCCGTGCTGATGGTTCTTCCAAGTTTGCGAAGAATAATAAGTGGGGATATTTTCCTTCGGCCGCCTTGGGCTGGCGTATCAGCGAGGAAGATTTCATGAAAGATCTTACATGGATACAGAATCTGAAACTGCGTGCCAGTTACGGTGAAACCGGTAGCCAGGCAATCGATGCGTATCAGTCGCTGGCCAGCTTCAGCTCGTCTAGCTATGTCCTGAATGGAAGTTCAGCCGTAGCATTGGTTCCGGGCCGGGTTCCGAATCCTGATTTGAAATGGGAAACAACGAAACAAACGGATATAGGTCTCGATGTAAGCGTATTCGGAGGACGTATTTCGTTGGTTGCAGACTATTATTATAAGAAGACTATTGACCTGCATTATGACAAGATCCTTCCTTATTATACAGGGTATTCTTCTCAGACTCAGAATATCGGCAGTAAGTCGAACAAAGGTTTCGAATTTACTTTGAATACTCAGAATCTGGTAGGAGAGCTCAAATGGTCGACTTCTTTGAACTTTGCATTAAACCGTGAAAAGGTCCTGGAACTGGGGGACGATGAGTATTTCTATACCAATGGTTCCGGAGGTGCTTTAGGTTCAAGCTTTAATGAAACCGGTATTGTGAAAGTGGGTGAACCGTTAGGTAATTTCTATGGGTATATATTCGACGGTATTTATCAGAATGAAGCGGAAGTCAATGCTTTACCCGGTTCGACAGCCGCAGTGGGAGGGGTTAAGTTTAAGGATCTGGACGGTGATCACAAGATAACGACGGCAGACCGTACGATTATCGGTAATGCCAATCCTAATTTCATCTTTGGTATCGGTAATGATTTCTCTTATAAGAATTTTGATTTAAGTTTTATGTTCCAGGGAACTTATGGAAACGATATCGTCAACCTGATGAATGTTAGTTTCGGAACAGCACCGAGTACTGCTGCTTGTGGGAATGTTTTTAAATATGTCGTGAATGATGCCTGGAGAGGAGAAGGTACTTCCAATACGCAACAGGCACTGAACGAGGGCGCTGGCCCGATGTCTACCCGCTTTGTTGAAGATGGCTCATATATCCGTCTGAAGAATTTGACATTCGGTTATACGTTACCTAAATCCATTACATCCCAATGGGGTATTTCCAACCTGCGTTTCTATCTGAGTGGACAGAACTTATTTACAATAACAGGCTATTCCGGTTATGATCCTGAAGTTAGCTCACGCACAGGAAATTACAACTTAGGTTTTGACGGAGGTAGTTATCCTTCTGTCCGGTCATATACTTTCGGTTTGAATCTTACATTATAATAATCTTAATACTGTTAATAAAATATGAAAACATATATCAATAAAATAGTCGCAACCGGCCTCTGTTCTTTGTTACTGTTTACAAGTAGCTGCTCGTCTTTTTTGTCGGAAGAGCCGAAAGATTTCCTGTCGCCGGAGAATTTGCCGAACACAGAATCAGAATGTAATATGTTGCTGATGGGAGCGATGTCGTATTGGCGTAGTAACAACTTCGAGCGTCATATCAATTTTATTGCAGAAGCGACGACAGATGCGGTAGTGAGTGCTACAAAAAATAATATTCCCCGTGATGAAATGAATTCGTTGATCTGGCAGGATGACAATGAAAGTTTGTACAAGCCCTGGCAACAGTTCTATGCCTGCATCAATGCCTCTAATATCATGATCCAGAAAGTACCGGATGCATCGAAGGTTTCTGAAGATGTGAAGAATCAATATGTGGCTGCTGCGCGTTATATGCGTGCCTTGTCTTATTTTTATCTGGTCCGTATTTTCAATGATGTGATTTATCTGGATACTCCGGTGGAAGATTTTACAAGTGCGACAGATTTATCCAAGACACCGGCGATCGATATTTATAGGTCGATTATTGAAGACCTGGAATATGCAGAAACCAATTTGCCTGTCAAATGGAGTGAAGGGACTGAGCGTCCGACCGTAGCTGCTGCAAAATCTCTTTTAGCCTGGGTTTATATTACGATGGCCGGAGAACAGGTAAAAGATAATACGATGTGGGCTAAAGCGGCA
Source organism: Parabacteroides timonensis (assembly GCF_900128505.1). Classification (NCBI taxonomy): domain Bacteria; kingdom Pseudomonadati; phylum Bacteroidota; class Bacteroidia; order Bacteroidales; family Tannerellaceae; genus Parabacteroides; species Parabacteroides timonensis. Next base: position 2,011,032 of record NZ_LT669941.1, on the reverse strand, counting down.
GCAAAGGCAAAAGAAGTGATCGACAATAAGGGTAGCTATGGTATCGAATTGTTGAGTAACTATGAAGATCTGTGGAAAGTGAACAACAGATATAATAAGGAATCGATTTTTGCTTTTAACTTCGCAGATGGTTTGGGAGATAATCAATGTGGTGCGGAATGGCGTCCTACCAGTGTCGGAACAGAGTCAGGTTGGGGATTCTTTTATACACAGCAATCCTATCTGGATAAGTTTGAAGATAAAGACTTACGTAAAGCAGCTACATTCCTGACTGAGATAGTTAGTACAGTGGATAAGAAAACGTATACGACCGCAGATTTCGGTAGTCCGTATCCACACGGTAAAAAATGGTGTGATGGCGGACGTGAAGATTTCTCTCAGCGCAGTAAACGCACGGATATGTATATACCGATCATCCGTTATGCAGATGTATTGTTGATTTTTGCTGAGGCTGAGAATGAAGTGAACGGTCCGACTGCTGCAGCTTATGAGGCCGTTAACCAGCTTCGTTTACGTGCCGGTCTGGATAATTTGTCAGGTTTGGGTAAAGATACATTCCGTGAAGCTATCCGCAAGGAGTGGACACTGGAAACGACTCACGAACGTATTTATCGTTTCAACCTGGTGCGCTGGGGTACTTATCTGTCTACAATGAAAGAATACTTCCAACAGTATTATCCGGAAAAGGTAAAGAATGTAACGGAAGAAAAGTTGTATTTCCCTTGTCCGAATCATGATGCGATTATCAATCCTAATTTATAATCTGTCATATATTTAGATAATAATAAGGGGGCGTAACCGGTAAAACCAGTTACGCCCCCTTAACATTACAGACAGGTTCTAATTCAGATTTACTCCCAGCTTATTTCTTATTATATTGTAGAATTAACCGATCGTTTTCCATCGAGATCAGCATGTCATAATCATCAAATTGATAGTGAGTGTTTAATGTCTCTCCATCCACATCGATGGTCTCCCCCGATGCATCTGCCTCTTGTTGGGAGGCCTGTTCCTGAATGGTTGCAGCCCAATAACTATGGGCGGGAAGTATCTGTTGATAAGAGGTACATATATTGTTATCGATCGTAAAACGGTAGGTAACATCGAAAAGCCGTCCTAATTCATCTTCTTCCTGATAAACCATAGTAAAAAGCTTATCGGTGAATTGACTCTCTTTTATCCGTTCTTTATTATCGTTCACGAACTGAATAAAATCCTTATCTGTTTTACCTAGCCATACTTGAGAAAAAGCGGCCTGGCTGCCTACCAGCAGCAACAGGCCTATCATTAATTTATTCCACATAAAATTCAGCATTTAACGGGGTTGACTTGGATGAGTTTCCAGCAAATAGGAAGAACTTTCCAGGTTCTACAATAAATTCATTTTTGTCGTTATACATTCCATAAGCACGACGGTTTACTTTGAAAGTGACTGTCTTTTCTTCACCCGGTTCCAGAGTAACACGTTCGAAACCGCATAGTTCTTTTTCAAAACGGGAAATGGAAGATGTTTCATCATTCAAATAAAGCTGAACCACTTCGTCCCCTTTTATGGCTCCTGTATTTTTTACTTTGCAGGTTACGGTCAGGGTATCGCCATCAGAAATCCGGGTTGTTGCCGGTTGGAGGTCACTGATTTCAAAAGTAGTATAACTCAGTCCGTAACCGAATGGATAAAGTTCACCATCTACACGGGCAAAACCTTTACCGGTAGCATTCGGCTTGAAGGGGAAAGCCCAGGGGATTTGTCCGACTGACTTAGGAAAGGTTGTCGATAGTTTACCTCCGGGATTGTAGTCGCCGAATAATACTTCGGCTACGGCTTGTCCGGAAAATTCTCCCGGATACCATGCTTCCACAATGGCAGGCAGGTTGGCGTTTTCCCAGTTCAAGGTAACCGGACGTCCGTTGAAGAGGACCAGTACGACGGGAGTTCCGGTTGCCTGTACAGCACGTACCAGTTCTTTTTGTCTACCCGACAAATCCAGGTTGACACGACTTCTGGATTCACCGATCGTGCGGAAGTCATCGCCTATGTAAACGATGGCTACTTCTGCTTTTTTAGCTATTTCTACCGCTTCGTCGATTTCTTCTTTTTCTTTATCGCTCAGTTCGAAGAACATTACATCACTTTGTGGGAAATTCTTGTCTCTGACATTACATCCTTTGGCATACATCAGGTTTACGTTGTCTCCCAATAAATTCTTTAACCCCTGCAAACCTGTTATTACATTCGGATTGTGTGAACCGTAACGGGAAGTCAGTGATTTCACTTCGTCGGCTTGTGGGCCGATCACTGCAATATTCCTGATATCTTTCGATAAAGGAAGCGTATTGTTCTCGTTTTTCAGGAGAACGATCGACTCGCGTGCAGCACGAAGGGATACTTCCCGGTTCTTATCACTGTTTACCACTTTATCGGCCAGCTTGGTATCTTTTACATACGGCTCATCGAAAAGTCCCAGCCAGAACTTGACATAGAGTACTTCGCGGACGCGCTGATCTAATGTCTTTTCGTCTACCAATCCTTTTTTCAGAGCGTTCCTCAATGTTTCGATAAACACTTCCGATTCTTCAAAGAAGGTACGGATATTCAGGCCGGCATTCAATTCGCTGGCAACCGCCTCTTCGGGTGTGGAAACGATATGATAGAAATCGACATTCTTGCTGATAGACCAACTGTCGGATACGATATATCCCTTGAATCCCCACTGGTCACGCATCAGTTCTGTCAGTAAATAGTGACTGGCACTGACGGGAGTCCCGTTATAATCATTGTGTGAACACATGGTTCCTAAAGCCCCGGCTTCCTGAAAAGCAATACGGAACGGTTCCAGATGTAACTCATGTACTTCCTGTGGTGTGGCGTGAGGGTCTGTTCTCGACTCACAGTCGCGGCCACCGGCCGGCACACCGTAAATGGCAAAATGTTTCGGAGTAGAGACAACCCGGTTACTTTGGATACCGAGTACTTGCTGGCGTCCCAGTTCGCCAACCAGATAGGAGTCCTCACCGTAACTTTCAACAGTACGGCCCCAACGCGGATCGCGTGACAGATCGAGAATGGGAGAGTAGACGTTTGTATATCCGAGTACTTTGGCTTCTTCTCCGGTAATACGTCCGATTTCCCGTATCAAGTCTTTATCCCAGGTACAGCCTTGTCCGATCTGTGCCGGAAAGAAGGTGGATTTTTCATGTTTCAATCCCCGGATACCTTCATTGGTCAGATCGGCAGGAATACCCAGTCGGGTTTCTTCCACAAAGAATGCCTGTACCTTATTCATCGCTTCTGCGTGATTGGAATAAGGAAAATCCAGTGAGGTACGTTTCCATTCCCCGTTCAGATGTTCGTCGATATTTCCAATGCCGTCTTTCCAGATACGGGTTTTCCATTCACCGGTAGGTAATGTGTCTTTAAGGACAGCACCATATCCGTAGATGGTTCCGAGTTGACAAGTTTTTTCTTCTATTGTCATTTGCCTGAGAAGGTCTTCTACCCGTTTGTCGATAGGCTGGGAAGGATCTTCGTAGATATCTTTCTGACCGTTCTTATTCAAGTCGATCCAGCCTTTGTGATATATTTTTTTCTGATTTTTGGCAGGATGGGGCATGGAAGCCTGTAAGCTGCTGTTGCCTGCATTCAACATCGGTAGGATGCCGAACGATAAACAAAGGATCAGACGTTTGGCTGGTGTGTTATTGATATTCATGATTTTTATATTATATGGTTATACAAATCGGTTTATTCGACGATGTACCAGTTATATCCTTTCGCCGGAATGGTGATAGGGATCGTGACGGAATAGTCGCGTTCCAAGACATATACCTGCACGTTCTGATCTTGTTCCTTAATAGTTACTTTGTCGGTCAGTCCGGTATAATAGAGAGGTATTCTGATTTCTTTCCGGATAGGAGTATTCAGCGGATTATAAACGGATATGAAACCTTTCTGCTTCAAAGCCGGATTGACATGCATGATGCCGTCCCAGTCTTGTCCGTCGGGGCGGCGCAGATGAATAATATCGGAGTCCAGTATCTGACGGTATTTCTTGTAGAAAGAAACCCATTTATTAACAAGCTCTTTCGTAGCATCGGTATCATACAGGCGAGGACCGCGGTAGCAAGCCTGTACTCCTGCTCCAAACAGGTTCCGGAGGCGTGTCTCGTAATGGTCCAGATGTTCATTCAACGGTTCGATCGTAGCAGCTTCACCTCCTCCGTGGTATTGGGTAAGGGGTACGAACATAAAGCCCATGCTGGGTGTTTTCTGCCAGGTACCGTCATAGATATTTTGCCGTTCGATAATCTCCTGATAAGCACGGGATAACGACCAGTTTGTTTCGACATATCCCATCGGTGTTTTGTTGGAACCGCTCAGGAAGTACCAGTCCGGTACATTCAGATAAACACCGTTGGCCCGACACCAACGATAGAACTGACTGATTTTTTTCCATTGTGTCCACTGTGAATCGAGATATCCTTTATGACCGCTATGTGATGTCGAAGCACAAGGATCACCGGGATATGAACCGTCGTTTTCGAATACATTCATCCCCGTTGTTGTAAAGAAGTTCTGTAATTTACGGAAGTAGGTATCTCCCCAATCGGATGCGATGCAGGGAGATACGCCAAAACGGCTACCTTCTTCACGTGTGTTGGCCGGTTTCCCGGTTTTATGACTGATTGCGGCGTCTTTGTCTGTTGCTCCCCGGCTTGCCAAGAGGGAATAACCTCCGATGGCAATGCCCTTTTGGGCGGCATAATCGCTCAGTTCTTTCATGCGTTGTAAATAGGATGAGGAATCATTTTCGATTTTAAAACCACTGCCGAAAGTCATGATTACCATTTCAAAACCTACCGCAGCGCATTGATCGATCGCCTGTTTGACAGCTTCATTATCCGATTGGCGTACATGCATAAATATAGGATTTTCTTGTGTCCACGGAGCCATCATACGCCAGAATTTACATTCTGCCAGTCCGCGTCGTTCCTGGTCGGTGGCATCGCGAAGCATTTCAAAAGCCGTGCAAGAATCGAAGCTTTCTCCGGCTTTGATATCCAGTCCCGGACCGAGTAAAGGTGTTACTTCGAGGCGGGCCGGTTTATATTGGCCATAATAACGAATACCGGTAAATTCATATTCCGGATGATCGAATACCCAGCGTACGGCCGGATTGTCTTTCATCGCTTCCATATCTCCGCCCATTGCGTAATCGGTTACGACGAACAGTTGGGTAAAACGGTCGATATAATCGCGTGGGGCATCTGTCTGTACCGGTTGTTTGCGGAAATCATTCGTGTAAGTACCCGGTTCCTGTGCCATCATACGGACTTCGTGAGGTTCACCATAATGCACTTTGGGGGCGGTTTCCACCAGTGCCAGTATTTCCGACTTGAAGGAGTCGAGTGTGATCGTTTCTGTTCCTTTATTATCTATTTCGATCCATTTGGCTAGGATGGGAGCCCCATCATATAATTCGTAGATGACGCGAACTTTCAGGTCTTTACATTCCTGGGGTGCTTTTGCCGGAGCCTGATAGTTGAAGGTGATTCGTTTTCCCGGAGCAGGCCAGGGATATAAGTTGGATATCCATTGCGAGTTTGGTTTCCAGGGGAAACGCTCTTTGCTTTCGCTTATTTGATAATCGACTAATGTAAAAGTGGAGTCGCAAACCTGCATGTTATTAATAAATTCTTCTGTCAGGAAGTTGTTGACGGGTTGTCCGGTCAATCCTCCGACAGGATATTCTTTTCCGTTAATGACGAGTAAGGCTTCGGGACGGACAGCACGTAATTCATTTTGTCCGGTCATCAGGTTGTCGAGGGCTATTGTTGCAGCGTTGGGTGTAAGAAGAAAAGTACGGCGCAGGAGGCCGTTTGTTAGTTCGAGACGTTTCCCTTCGTGCGTTGTTTGTACAGCAGATTTATAAGAAGAACCGTCGATCAGCCAATCCTGGGCAGATAAGCTGAGGATAGAGGATATATATAAACTTATTATTAGCAGTAGGTATCTCATGATATTATGTTTTCTTGGAATTTGAAAGGAGAGAAATAAGGGGCAAATACATTGCCTGTAGATGCCCCTTATTTTATTGTAGTAATTAATAACCCGGATTCTGCGGGAAGTCAGCACCTGTGTTAGAATCGATAATAGATTGTGGAATTGGCCACAAAGTATTATGCTCATCTATTTTGTTGCTGTAAGAGTTGTATTTTCTCGTACGTTCAACCAGTTTGCCGGTACGAACCAATGTGAAGCGACGTAGTTCTTCACCTACTAATTCACGAATACGTTCATCCAGCAGGAAGTCTATTGTTGCCTGGGATGCTGTGATTTCCGGAGCGCCGGCACGTTTGCGTACTACGTTAATTGCTTCGGCTGCGCCCTGTGCGTTACCTTGTTGTAAACGAGCTTCGGCCAACAGCAGGTAAGTTTCTGCCAGGCGGAACTTCATGCGGTCTTTGTTATTGCCACCATAAGAAGGATCGTCGTCTGTTTTACCATAGTTGAACTTTGTGATGGTTGGGAAAACAGAGCATTTAGACCATGTTTCTTCTGTTATCTCACATTTTTTGCCAAACAGTTCGGGAGTTGCCGGATTGTTGTAATACCAGTCTCTCTTAATACTGTATTTAGAATTACGTATATCCGTAGGAGCATAGAAGTCTTCACTTTCGATCCACCATTTGAACGGAACGATCTGAGCCAGACCACGACCACCCAGTGAGTCACATAATACGAAACCTGTTTCGTTCCAGTATTTGGGAACCCATGCACGTTTAGTCCAGTCTTCGTTAGAATCACCACCTCCAGGTGTATTATATTCCAACTGCATTACCCAAATAGTTTCCATATTACCGGCTGTACGGTTCTGATTATATTCAAGGAACATATCGGAGAATACATCGCCCGGTGCTGATTTGTTTACACCGAAACGTTCTGTCATCAAACGGAAATAACCGCAATCGATCACTTGTTTAGCAGCAGCTTCAGCCTTATCGTATTGTCCGGCCATTAAGTATACTTCAGATAATAGTTGAATAGCGGCCCATTTGGTCAATTTACCGACTTCATTTACATTATCCGGATTCTCCGGCAAATTATCTGCAGCAAATGTCAAATCCTCGATCATGTGGTTCAACACTTCGGCTTTCGGTGTACGGGTGAAGTCGATGCGAAAATCGCTTTCAATTTTATCTATATAAGGAACATCTCCGTACAGATAAACTAGATAGCGGTAAGCATAGGCACGGAAGAAACGAGCTTCAGCCTGGAAACCGATTTTATCTGTTGGTGCATTCCAGTTTTCGTTTTTATCGGCATAAGTCAATAGTTCGTTGACAGATGCGATCAATCCGTAAGACCATTTCCAATAGTTTTCAACGAATGTCAGCGAAGGAGTGATAGCTAATGTTTCGAAAGGAACCAGCGAGCCATCTTTATGACCGGTGTATACAATGTCTGTTGCCACTTGGAACGATTCGTACGGACAAGCCTGTCCTAAAGTTGTCGGTGAAGTACCCCAGGTGTTAAATTCAGAACGTGCCCAGGCATACAATCCGTTTACACCAACCTGGAAACCATAAGTACTGGTATAGGTATTATCAGGAGCCAATTCCTTTTTCAGATCTTCGTGCAGGAAGTCGGAGCAGCCTGTCGTTGTGATCAGTAAAAATGCTGCAGCTGCAGCGGCTAATATATTTTTCATATTCTGTCTTTGTTTATGAGATTAGAAAGTAAGATTTAAACCCAGCATATAAGAACGGGCTGTCGGATAACAAGAGACAATGTTTGCATTGTAGTCTGTTCCGTCAAAGTTCAACGCATTCTTTACATTACTGAATGTATACAGGTTGTTAACACTTACGTTAACGTTCAAAGCAGACACCCCGATCGGGTTAAGAAGAGTCTTAGGCAAGTTGTAACCTAATGAGATATTTTTGATACGTACATAATTCATCTTTTTGTAGAATGAATGTTTGTCGTAAGGAACATAACCCGGAGAGGTCATAGCGTTTGTCGGGTTTTCCGGAGTCCAGTAATCCATACCACTGATGTAATTGTATTTAGAACTCCAACGGTCGAAGTTGTAATCGATCATTTCTTTCCATGCGCCGAATACACCGTTCAACAGGAAGGAGAATGTGAAGTTTTTATATGCAAATGTGTTGCCTAATGACATGGTGAAGCTCGGTGATTTGGAACCGATGATTTGTTTGTCTTTGGCTGTGATTGTACCGTCGCCATCTACATCTTCCAGTTTAGCATGTCCGGGTTTTGCACCTTTCTGTATTTCTTTTCCGTCTGCATTCAGGAAGTTATCGTCTTCCTGCCATGTACCGACTACCTTATAGTCGTAGTAAGCTCTTACCGGTTCGCCGATAAACCATTTGTTGGTGATATCGTCTTTGCCGTCTCCGCGAAGTTCGACGATCTTATCACGGTTCAACGAGAAGTTGTAGCTGGTGCTCCAACGGAAGTCCTTACTTTCCATGTTCACTGAGTTCAAAGCCAGTTCGACACCTTTGTTGCGTGTTTTACCCACATTGTCCAGGATGGAGTTGTAACCGTTCATGATAGGAACCGTACGGTTCATCAACAGATCGGAAGTATTCGAAACATAGACGTCGATGCTACCGGACAGACGGCTGTTGAAGAAGCTGAAGTCGACACCGGCATTGACTGTGCGGGTCGTTTCCCATTTCAGGTTCGGGTTACCGATGGCGTTGTATGACAGGATCACACCATTAACGGTTGTTCCCTTATCACCCCAGATGTAGTTTGTCAGTTTCAAACGGTCTAATGTCTGATAAGCTTTGATAGCCTGGTTACCGTTGGAACCCCATGACACACGTACTTTCAACATATCCAGCCAGCTGTTCGTATTTTCCATAAATTCTTCGGAAGACAAGTTCCAGGCAGCAGCCAATGACGGGAAGAATGCATATTTGTTATTCTCACCGAATGCAGAGTAACCGTCTGAACGGCCTGTTGCAGTAAACAAATATTTGTTGGCATAGTTGTAGTTCAAACGTAACATATAAGAAAGCATGGCTGTTTCAGTCAGTTCGGAAGTAACCGTCTTGTTTTCTTCAGCACCTGCCATGTTGTGGTATTCGGAATCGTCGTTTACGAAGCTGGTACCTTTCTGTTCGGATATTTCCTGTGAAGTCTGCTGCATACTGAACAAACCGGTTGCATCGAATTTATGTTTACCTACCTGAAGTTCATATTTTAATACATTTTCCCAGGTATAATCCCAGTCGTGCTGGTTCTTGATTGCGGCAGAACCGTTTTTCGCTTTACCGGTCACCGTATTACGTCCGTAATAAGAACCTTCGAATTTATTGCGGTAGTTGTAACCGAAGTTCGTACGGAAGCTCAGTCCTTTTACCGGAAGTTTGATATCTGCATAAGCAGATACGAAAATGTTGCGCGAAGTCTTATCGCTTGTGGCATCCAGGTCTGCCAGCGGATTGGCGTGTAAAGTCTGATCCATCGGATAGAAATTCAACGAACCGTCGCTATTATAAGGCTGGCCGTAAGGAGACTGACAAAGAGCGTCGGAAATGCCTGCCTGTACGCCGCCGTATTCTTTCAAAGCAGCTTGTGTAGCCATACCGATAGTCAGCCAGCTACCTAATTGCTGGGTAATGTTCAATGATACATTGGTACGCTTCATGCCGGTATCTTTAACTACACCTTCCTGATTCAGACGTGAGATAGAGGCCATGTAAGTGGTCTTTTCCGTACCGCCCGATACACTGAGCTGGTGGCTGTTGGTCAATGCGTTTCTAAAGATCTGATCCTGCCAGTCTGTTTCGATACCGTTCTTCCAGTTCTCGATTTCACTGACGTTCAGAATATCTTCCGGATTTTTGATCACTCCGTTATAGTTCATATAAGCCCACTGGTCCTGAAGGAATTTTACGTATTCCGGACCTTTCATTACATCGACGCGGCGTTCCGGTTGTGAGAAACCAACCTGTCCTTTGTAGGATACGGTAGCTGTTCCTTTCTTACCTTTCTTTGTCTGGATCAGGATTACACCGTTGGCACCACGTGAACCGTAGATGGCGGCTGAAGATGCATCTTTCAATACAGACAGGTTTTCGATATTATCCGGGTCGATGTCTCCCAATGAACCGCTGTAAGGAATACCGTCCAATACGATCAACGGAGAGTTGTCGGCTGTCAGTGAGTTTTCACCACGAACACGCAATACCTGGTCTTCCGAAGGACTTGCCTTTTCCATTGTGATGTTCAATCCCGGAACCTGGCCTGCCAGTTTATCCATCAGGTTGTTGGTAGTAACCATCTGTAACTTCTCGTTACCTACTGCTACGATACCGCCTGTCATATCCGATTTCTTCTGCGAACCGTAACCGATAACAACTACCTCATCCAGTTTTTCGGAATCTTCAGACAGAATGACTTTAATAGGAGCATTTCCGTTCACTTTTATTTCCTGTGCCTGGTAGCCAATGTAAGAAATGACTAATGTAGAACCCTGGGGAGCTTCAAATGAGAAGTTACCGTCTACATCTGTAATAGTACCGATGGTAGTCCCTTTTACTAGAATGTTAGCCCCGATGATCGGGTAATTATCTGCTCCGGAGATAACGGTACCAGAGACTTTAATGTCTTGCGCATATACCTGTACAGATATAAACGCCATAAAAAAGAATAATAAAGAAAGAATCCTGTTCTTTCGTTCTGCTGCCTTATTACAGGGAGGCAGGTTCCCGTCCAGTTGTCTGCTCATGCTTTTCATAATTTATTTGCGCATTAAACAATTTAAGAAATTAACCATGTGGCTATTTTGATTTTTTGTGTCAAAAGAATGAAAGATGCGTGTTGTGTGCGGACAAAATCGTCTCAAAAGGATGTAATATCGTCCCAATACGCTAAAAAACATGTAATTTCTATAAATTTATCTGGCTAGTCGGTAGATCTCGCAAGCAGCCATCAGGAAGGCGCCGGTTCCGTATAGTTCGGTCATTTCTTTGGTTACTTTGCGGGGATCAGCTCCAACGGGTTGCACCCAGCCTAGTTTTCCGTCGCTCTCTACGGCAGAGCATAAGGCAGCCCATCCTTTTTCTATAACCGGGAGGTATTTCTCGGCTGGAAGATATCCCTGGTTGACACCATAAGCCAGTCCGTAAACAATAAATCCGGTGGCACTTGTTTCCGGTGACGGATAGCTGGCCGGATCTAAAAGGCTGGCATGCCAGAAACCGTCTTTGTTTTGCAATCCGGCCAGACGTTCGCTGATCTCTTTGAATAGTTGCAGGTAGAAAGGGCGGTATTCGCTATCGTCGGCCGGGAGTGTCTTTAATATTTCAGCCAGTCCGCCGATTACCCAGCCATTGCCTCGTCCCCAGAATACTTTCTGCCCGTTTGCTTCTTTCTGGTTGAAGTAGCGACTATCACGGAAGAAGAGTTTTTCTTCTTTGTCGTATAGATGATTGTAGGTGGCCTTAAATTCCGCATCAGCGAAGATCATATACTTTCTATTGCCGGTAAGCGTGTAGAGGCGGGTATATACAGCCGGTGCCATAAACAATGCGTCGCACCATGACCAGCGTTCGTAGGACAGTGGTTTGCTGTAATCGATATCCATACCGCCTTTGGAAGGGTTGTTGACTACCCAATCGATGCGTGCCAGCGTAGGGAGTAGCATTTTATCTTCCTTATATTTACCATACATGTCGATATAAGTCTGCGATACGCAAACATCGTCGGCATGATACATCCGGTCGGCCACCTGCCAGTGTTGACGGTTGAATACTTTTTTCATCCAGTCGAAATACTGTTCGTCTCCACTGAGTTCTGCCCAGTCGAACATCCCCATATAAAGAGCCCCTGCAATCCAGCCTTTTGGTTCACTGACTGCATATTTATTAGTAGGAAACTCTTTGATCTGCCAGTCTGCTACTTTACGTGCGATGGTTGTTACTTCATCTTTTTTTAAATCGGCAGCCTGTAGAGAGACTGCTGCACATCCTAGCATAATAACAGCAGCAATGTGTTTAAATGGTATTCGTTTTGAAATCATAGATCAGTTGTTTTATTAGATTAATAAGTTTAATCAAATGAATAAAACAACAAGTTTCCGCGAATACACAATCATCCCAAAAGTGAGTACAAACGTCTCATTTACTTTCTTGATACTCGGTAGGCGACATTCCGTATACAGCCTTGAAGCTTCGGGCGAAATAAGAACGGCTACTGAAACCGATGTGCTGGGCTATCTCAGACACATTCATATTGGATTCTTTCAGCAGTTTGGCTCCGGCTTCGAGGCGGATATTCTTTATCAGTTCGATGGGGGATAGACCCGTTACCGCTTTTACCTTCCGGTAGAAATTGGCACGACTCATACCAAGTGTCTGATAAATAACCGATACGTCCAGCTCCTGATTGGAGATGTTTGCCTTTACAATCTCGATATATTGAGTCAGGAAGTCGTTGTCCTCTTCGGGTTCTTCCACTCCCAGGTTACGGAGACTCAGCGATTCACCGTATATGTTTTTCATCTTTTCGCGAATAGAAAGCAGGTTTTTTATGCGTGCCTTCAGAATGGAAACATGGAACGGTTTCAGGATGTAATCGTCGGCACCGGCCTCCAAGCCTTCCTCTATCTGTGATACCATAGATTTACCTGTTAGTAGGATCACGGGTATGTGGCAGAGGTGTTGACTTTCCTTGATACGTTTGCATAGTTCCAGTCCGTTCATTTCAGGCATCATGACGTCGCTGACGATTATATGAGGGGAAGTTGTCTCCAGCAGTTCAAGCGCTTCTTTCCCATTGCTCGCTTTCAAAACGATGTAATCGAGCTGTAATTGATGTTCCAGATATTGCAGGACTTCCTGATTGTCATCTACCAGCAGAACCGTTTGTTTGTTGCGGGTTTCTGTTTCTTCTACAAGCAAAGCCACCTTTTTACTGATTTCGGAAGAGTGGGACAGGGGAGGCTCTTCCTCTTTCTTTTCGTCTTGTTTGGCGGTATCGGGGAGAAGGATCAGGAAAGTTGTCCCTGTTTCCTCCGTACTGTTCGTCCAGATACATCCCTGGTGTTGCCGTACGATCGAACGTGTCAGGCTTAATCCTATTCCGGTGCCGGACACTTCTTTGTGTACATCCTCTTCCGAGCGGTAGAAGGGTTCGAATATCTTGTCGGCTTCCTCTTTGTTGATTCCCTTTCCGGTATCGCTTATTTCTATCAGGATATAGCGGGATTCTACCAGGGTAGAACTGTCCTGTTCGGGGAACATGGCCAGTTCTTCGCATTTGTCTTGCGTTATCCGGCTGATACGTATTGTCACGTTTCCTTCTGCCGGAGTGAACTTGAACGCATTCGACAGCAGGTTGAAAAAGACTTTCTCTATTTCGGCTTCATCATAATAGGTAAAGAACGTTTCCGGTAGTTCGTTTTTCAATACGAATGTTATCTCCCGGTTCTGTGCCACGCTTTCGAAGGAGCGGTACATCTCCTCGATGAATGCCGGGAAATTGAAACGAGTCTTTTGAAGGATCGTTTTGCCGGCTTCATATTTCTGGATATCCATCAGGTTGTTGACAAGCAGCAACATACGTCCGGTATTCTTTTTGATCAGTTGCAGGGCATCCTTTACTTCCGGAGAGAAACTGACCCGTTGCAACAGATCGTTCAACGGATTAATGATCAATGTGAGAGGAGTTCTCAGTTCATGCGAGAAGTTGGTGAACATACGCATACGTTCTTCGTGCAATTCGTTTTCCTTCTCATGTTCCAACTGTTTGTACTTGGCCTCCCGTTCCCGTTCATGTTTGAGGTGCTGCCGCTGTACGATGGCTGCCACGATGACCGACAGGATACATAGATAGATCAGGTAAGCCCACCAGGTCTGGTAGAAGGGAGGGTTTACGGTGATGTGCAAGACAGCCTCTTCCGGGTTCCAGATACCGTCGTTGTTAGCGGCTTTCACACGGAAAGTATATTTTCCCGGGGATAAGTTACTGTAATAGGCTTCCCGGCGGTTTCCGATGTTGTGCCAGTTATGGTCGGCCCCTTCCATCATATAAGCGTACGAATTATTCTGGGAATGGATGAAGTTGAGTGCCGAATAGCGGATGGTGATATTTCCCTGGCTGGCTTCGAGCGTGATGTTGTTGTCGTATTGCAGGGGCAACAGTTCCTGGTAAGTCGGCAACCCTTCCGGGTCTACCTGCGTGTTTATCTGTAATGAAGTGATATAGACGGGAGGTATGTTCGGGTTTGTAATCGCTTTTTGCGGATTGATGGCCAGTATTCCTTTATTCCCGGAGAAATAAAGAGTCCCGTCTTTTGAAACGCAGTTGTTGGCATATAACGAGTATTCCTGTGTAGGGCTGTCGACCGGCCTGACCTGTTCGAACTTGTTTGCCGGACGGTTCAGTTTGTATAATTCTTTGCCGGTCACGGCCCATATATTTCCCTCTTTATCGATTGAAAGCGAATTGATGTAGCTTTCCGACAGACCATCTTCCTTCTGATAGTTTTGTATTACGTTGAGGTCTTTATCAAGCCGGAACAAGCCACCTTTGGTGGTGGCTATCCATATATATTGTCCGGAATCTTTCACGACACCGGATATACTTCCCAACCGTTTGTTTTTATCGCCGTTCTGCAACCGGGCGGTGAGGTTGACAGACGTTTTCTTGTTCATGTCGTAGACAAAAGCACTATCAGTGATGGCCCCGAATAGAAATACGTCCGGTTCCAGTTCTTTGATCAGGCACATTCCCCGGAATACCTTTTCCACACCGTCTACGTTAAACTTGTTGACCGTCTTACCCTTGTCCACCATGACGGTATGGTCGGGTGTATTGGTCGGTATCCATAACCGTTGCCGGCTGTCTATATATAAGGTATTGATGTCGTTGTATTTGTAGTCATGTATTTTCCGGTATTCCTCCTTACGGATGGAGAAGAGGTAAACGGAACCGAAGTGCGTGGCACATAATATGGAATCTCCCTGTATCAGGATGGCTTTGAGGATGTTTATTTCATAATTTCCGGCTTGCAAAGGCTTTATGGGGTAAAGCTTCTGTTCGCCGTTCCGTGGGTTGTAATAAAGTAGTCCCGCTCCTTCCGTGGCGAACCACATATTGCCTTTGTTATCTTCCTGACCTTGTCCCAGTATACCGGCAAAGGCTTTCGGAGTGATGAATGAGGTCGGTCTATGGAAAGGACTGTGGTAGTTAACACCGGCGGAATAGGTACCGACCCAGAGTGTCTGGTCGCGGTCGATCAGCAAACTATGGATGGAGTAATGGCTGAGTGCTCCTTTCGCTTTCATATCCATGTTGACAGCCGTGATGGTCATGTCGCGGGTGTTCAAGATGTTGAGTCCCCTGAAGGTGGCGATCAATACCGAATCTTTGCCGAATGGAATAAGATGGCGTACGGAGTTGTTGTTGAGGCCCGAGTTACCGGTGTTGAGGCGTCTGAATGTTTCGTCTTTCTTATTATAAACACATAGACCGTCTTCATTGGTACCAATGAATATATTATTGGCTACACCAGCCAATAATATAGATATTGTACTTATAGGAAGTTTTTGTGGGTTACCGGAACTATCCGGCAGGAAATGCTTTTTCAGCTTCCAGTCGGTAGAGTATACATAGAGACCTTTATCTTCCGTTCCGATAAAAATATCCCCGTCCTTATCCTGGATAATGGAATGAATGGGCGAATCCATTTCTTTCAGGTAAGGCATTTCTTCGACCGTCTTATCCGGATTACACTTTAATATGCTCCGGGTGGTGAGGGCATAAAGTTCGCCGTCTGCATGGAGAAGGAAGTTATTGACCGCATTCGTCGTTATCTCCGGGTTGATAGCCTGGGGATAACGACGGATGATCTGTTGCGTCCGGTAGTCGATGCAGTTGACCCCGTTGGAGGTGCCGATCCAGATGTTTTTCTCTTTGTCTTCGGCGATCCGGCGGATGTAATTGTCACTGATAGAAGCCGGATTGTTCACCTCGTTCTGGTATATCTTAAACTCGTATCCGTCGTAACGATTCGCCCCGTTGCGTGTACCGTACCATATATATCCGTCCGAGTCCTGGAATATATTCATAACGGATACCTGCGACAAACCGTTTTCTACTCCCAGGTGGGAAAAGAAGAAAGGGCTGTTATTGCCGTAAGCCGTCAACACGCCACAGGCAAGGAGAAGCCAGGCTATGATAAGTTTGTATATAGTCTTCATTCCTGGTTATCCTCTCTTAATCCGTATTGTGCATTCGCGCGGAACCCCAGACGGACGATCTTCCCTTCTTCCTGCAAGGCTTTCAGATCTTTCAGGGCAGTATATTTCGAGCAACCGTTGAGCGAACGGCACAGGAAGGTCGAGATCGTATCATTCTTTTCGATATAAGCCAGAATGTTAGCCTTGCGCTTTTCTTCCGTGTATCCTTTCAGGCGGCTGGGCTCGTCGGCACGTTCCACCTTCATGTATCGCAACTCGTTCTTCAACTCTTTGGAACAGCGGAATACTACTTTGTGGAATTTCACCAGATGGGGTTTGATCTCTTTCTCTGTTGTCAGCGAAGGACATTTAAGCGAGGCGTTGAACGTCCCCAAACCTTCCAACTCGACAATATCGCCGTATTTCAGGTGAAAAGCGATCCGGCTTTTCAGCGCGTCCAGCATCCCTTTCACATCGGCTGACGAAAAGGAACTGATCTGTGAGATCTCTTCGCAAAGAGCATCGATACGTACGGTATATTGGTTCACCTGGCGGGCGTGGAGGTTTTCCTTCTTTCCCGGGTTTCTGAATAGGTTGTAAGTGGCTGACATCTGCAGTACTGTTAAAGTGTTTATATAGGTTGTTATTTGGCTCGTCCCGGTCTTCTTTTCAAAAGACTGCCTTCTAAGTTTCCTTTCCTCGTGACAAAAAGTTTGTTCGACCTCCGTCAGACAGCTGTCCGACATTGGTGAGACAGCTATCCCACCCGGGTCGGACAGCTGTTCGATTGCCGTCGGACAAAGATTAGGATAGCACCAAAGATACATTATATTGGGACAAAATGTATCTCTCACGGCATCTTTTTTTATTTATCCCCGGGTGAAGGCGAAAAGAACTCTTCTATCGGCACGTGTCGGCCTGCAGTCGGTACTTATTCGGCTTAGTAGGGAAGTTTGGCGGCAAATAGAGACAATCTTGATCGGTAATGAGATAATTTTATTAGTAAGTATGGGAGTGGAGAGGTATATTTGCAACTCATTCAATTAACAAATCATGAATAAACGAGTATTAAGTTTAACCTTATTGTTAGCCTGCCTGGGATTGATGACGATGCAGGCGGAAGGCCGGAAAGTGGAGTCTTTTAATTCCGGCTGGTCATTTAAGAAAGCTCCGGCGGAAAAAGAGCTGGCCCTTAATGCCCCGAAATGGGAGAGTGGCTGGTCGGAAGTGGAAATTCCCCATACTTGGAATGCCAAGGATATGCAGGTACAGGCCAATAATTTTTATGAAGGGGCGGCTTATTATAAGAAAAACTATTTCTTCCCTGCCGACCTGAAAGGGAAGCGGGTCTTCCTGCGTTTTGAGGGTGTCGGTTCCTGTGCGGAAGTGTTCGTGAACGGAATGCTGGCTACTTCTCATAAAGGCGGTTATTCGGCTTTTGCCTGTGAGATCAGTCCGTTGCTGAAGGTAGGAGAGGAGAATGAGATCATCGTAAAGGCGGATAACAAGTCGCGTCCGGATGTGATTCCGGTCAATCATAATTTGTTTGGTGTGTATGGCGGTATTTATCGTCCGGTATGGTTGATCGTTACCGAACCGTATAATATCAGTGTTACCGATTGTGCCTCTCCGGGCGTTTATATAACCCAGAAGAATGTATCCAAAAAGCAAGCGGATGTGAAAGTAAAGGTCAAACTGGATAACGGAACCTTGCAGCCCGTCCCTGTGACCTTACAGAATACGATCTATGACCAGGAAGGGAAACAGATTGCAACGAACAGCCAGTCGTTCGAACTGACTGCACAGGGTGAACAGGCTTACGAATCTTCTTTCACAATCAAAAAGCCGACGTTATGGCAGGGACGTGAAAATCCGTATCTGTATAAGGTTGTCAGCCGCCTGATCAAAGATGGGCAGGTGATCGACGAAATGGTACAACCGTTGGGACTGCGCAAATATGAAATTGTAGCAGGTAAAGGCTTTTATCTGAATGGAGAGAAGTACCCGATGTACGGTGTTACCCGCCATCAGGATTGGTGGGGACTGGGTAGTGCCCTGAAGAATGAGAACCATGACTTCGACCTGGCTACTATTATGGATGTCGGTGCAACGACTGTCCGTTTTGCTCATTATCAGCAATCCGACTATCTGTATTCGCGTTGCGACAGCTTGGGACTGATTATCTGGGCGGAGATTCCTTTTGTCAACCGTGTTACCGGCCAGGAAGCGGAAAACTGCCGTAACCAGTTGCGCGAAATGATCCGTCAGAGTTTCAATCACCCTTCCATCTATGTGTGGGGATTGCATAATGAGGTCTATCAACCGCACCAGTATACAAAAGAGTTGACCCAATCGTTGCACGACCTGGCAAAGACGGAAGACCCGGATCGTTATACGGTGTCGGTAAATGGATATGGTCACATGGAACATCCGGTGAACCTGGTTGCCGATATCCAGGGAATGAACCGCTATTTTGGCTGGTACGAAAAGAAAATACAGGATATCAAACCTTGGGTGGAAGGACTGGAAAAGGAATATCCTCACCAAAAACTGATGCTGACCGAATACGGTGCTGATGCTAACCTGAACCATCAGACCGAATATCTGGGAGATGCCCTGAACTGGACAAAAGAATTTTATCCGGAGACATTTGCCACCAAGACACACGAATATCAGTGGAGCGTGATTGCTGCCCATCCGTATATCATCGCTTCTTATCTTTGGAATACGTTCGACTTCTGTGCCCCGATGTGGGTTCGCGGCGGTGTACCGGCCCGTAATATGAAAGGGTTGGTTACTTTCGACCGTAAGATCAAGAAAGATTCTTATTTTTGGTATAAGGCCAACTGGAGCAAAGAACCTGTACTGTTCCTGACACAACGTCGTAACTGGGATCGTGAGAAAAAGGAAACATCCATCACTGTTTACTCCAATATCGGTACGCCGACAGTCTACCTGAACGGTAAGGAACTGAGCGGTATTCGTGAAGGTTATACGCGCGTACATTATATAATAGATAACGTGACGCTCGATATGGGTAAGAATATCGTAAAGACAGTCGTAGTGAAAGACGGCAAGACCTACGAAGACGAAATCGAATGGATGTATAGCGGAGAAAAGAAACGCGATTCGGACCAGTCGGTCAACAAAGAAGAACATGCCGGATTCTGATCTTTAGTCGATATTAGAGAACGCAGATGACGCAGAAGATACAGAGTCTCGCAGATTTATATAATTATTTAGTCTGCGAGATTCTGCGTTTATCTGCGTCATCTGTGTTCCTTAATATTGTCTTTCTCACCACCCATTGTAATGTATCTGCTTCTTGTTGAATTTATCCTTCGGCTTCTCTATGCCTATGGGGTAGCCAATCGGAATAACCGTAAGAGGAATGACGTGGTCGGGCAGGTGCAGGGCATCTCGCACAACATTCATCCGTTCGGGATAAGGATAGGCGGCCGTCCATACGGCTCCCAGTCCTAACGATTCGGCTGCCAGCAGTACGTTTTGTGCAGCAGCGGAACAATCCAACTGCCAGGCATTGCCGGATTTGACGGTATCGCCACAAACGATAATCGCCTGTTTGGTCTCTTTCAACATACGGGCCAATGGTAATCCGTCTCCCATCGTATCCAGGATATCACGGTCTGTTACGATGATAAACTCCCAGGGACGGCGGTCTCTGGACGAAGGGGCTGCCATTCCTGCGCGGACTAATGTTTCCAGCTTCTCTTTTTCAACCGGTTGCTGCGTATATTTACGTACGCTTTTGCGGTTGAAGATTGTTTCCAATGTCTGATTTTCTTCCTGACTGTCTTTTGATTCTGTATGGTTGTTGCAAGCAACCAGGACAGAGAATAATGCGATAAAAGAATATGTCCATTTCATACTGCAAACATACAAATTGAAACGGATAAAATCCGGAATTGCAATAAGATTATTTCTATCTTTGTGAAGTCACTTTAAAAATCAAAATCATGTCGATCAATTCAATAAACAGGCGTCGGGAAGACTTGATAAAGCAGATCAGTCAAATAGAAGACGAAGAATTGCTGATCTCTCTGGAAGATCAGATATTTGCTTATCAACAGCAAGGTGATCGGGAGCCATTGTCATCTCCGGAGAGTTTTCAGATTCGTTCCGCAGAACATTTTCGTAGCTTGATCGATCAGGTGCTGGAGGATGATCGGAATGGGAGGATGTTGGATGCGGATGAAGTTTTTGCTGAATTGGAAAAAGAATGGGGTATTGAAGAGGAAGCTGGCAATAGATGAAAAAGTTAAAACGTATCATGTCTCCTTTGGCTAAAAGACAATTAAAAGAATTGAAAGCTTTTAATCAAGTCTTGTATGGAGAATCAAGAGCCAACCAAATATATTTTTCAATAAAGGAATGTCTTCGGGTTTTGGCTGATTTTCCGGGTTTAGGTTATGTAGAGCCTACATTAAGAGACTACCCTCAATGTTTTCGGACTTTTGTTCAGCATCCGAATCTAAAGATCGTTTACTGGGTAGAAGCAGGTGCCGTAAAAATAGCCATGTTCTTTGATACTCACCAAGAACCGGGAAAGCTACGTTATACAATAGAACATAGCTCCGACTGGGTATGTGAAGATATGGAACCTTACGGTTGAGACTGCTTCTGACATTCAAAGCAATAATAGATACTTCCTCCCATATAACTCTCTTTTCGTATATCTTCTCCGCAAACCGGGCAAGGCTTGCCAACGGTATCTTTGGATAGTATGGGGATATAGCGGCCTTTATTTCCGAGCAGGTCTGTTTCCGAATTACGTCCGCCTGCCTGATAGATTTCCTGAAGTGTCGCTTTTATACAATGATACAGCGTATCTTTTTGTCTTTCAGATAATATGTTGATACGAGTCTTAGGATGGATACGGGCTTTGAACAGGATGTCCTGTAAAACACCGTTACCTAATCCCGGTATCGTTTGCTCGGTCGCAAGGAAGGCTTTTGCCGTTTTCTTTTGTTTCTCCTCACTGTTTATCAGGCTCAGAAAATAGGTTTTGTCGAAAGCTTCCGAAAGCACCTGCGGCTTGGTACGTGCCCCTTCACGATAGGAACTGAAGCTACAATCGAAAGTACCGTCTGGAAAACACATGACTGCCCCGTACATCCGGACGGATCCCATGATACAACTCTCGTCTTCGAAAGCAATGAGCAACTGGTGTTTTTCCGGTATCTTTTCACCGGGAGCGTAGTACCGGATATTCATTCCGTCTCCGAATAATAAACGCACATCTTCTATATCTATCTCGATCAGACCACCATAGGCATGGGCTTCCCCGATTATCTTACCGGTAAGCATCCCCGAATAATTAGCCGGATCTCCATAGAACCATGCAAACTTATGAGGTGTATATCCTGCGCTGACAAATGTTATTCTTTTCCCTTTAATCGTTTGATTCATCTGCTCGGAGATGTACAAGGCTTCCGGTGCTTCTATCATAATTGTATGAATTTTAATGTAGACTAAGATCGCTTTGAAAAGAACAAATATACAAATAACTCTCTTTTTATCAATAAAATGGAAGTGGCTTCAAATAAAAAAGGTTGACTGATTTTATTCTGTCAACCTTTTTCTTGAAGTAGTATCGTTGCTTATTGCATGCCTTCAGTTGTCATTTCTTTATTGATCTTCTTTACCAGACCTTGCAGTACAGCACCCGGACCTAGTTCGATGAAATGGTCGGCTCCGTCTGCAATCATGTTTTGAACACTCTGAGTCCAACGAACCGGAGCAGTTAGCTGAGCGATCAGGTTTGCTTTGATCGTTTCAGGATCAGTTTCACCTTTAGTGCTTACATTCTGATAAACCGGACAAGCAGGAGCATGGATCGGAGTTGCTTCGATAGCAGCAGCTAGTTCGGCACGGGCTGGTTCCATCAGCGGAGAGTGGAATGCACCACCTACTTTCAGTTTCAAAGCACGTTTAGCACCGGCAGCCAGCAATTTTTCGCAAGCAGCATCGATTCCGGGGATTGAACCGGAGATAACCAGCTGACCCGGACAGTTGTAGTTTGCACAAACAACGACTTCGTCCTGAATACTTGCACAGATTTCTTCAACTGTTTCATCCGGCAAAGCCAGTACGGCAGCCATTGTAGAAGGAGTGGCTTCGCAAGCTTTCTGCATAGCCATGGCACGTTTGGAAACCAACACAAGGCCGTCTTCGAAAGACAATGCTCCAGCAGCAACAAGTGCAGAGAATTCACCTAACGAGTGACCGGCTGTCATATCCGGTTTGAACTGGTCACCTAATGTTTTAGCGAGAATAACCGAGTGTAAGAATATGGCAGGCTGTGTAACTTTAGTTTGTCTCAGATCTTCGTCTGTTCCTGCGAACATCAGGTCTGTGATGCGGAAACCAAGGATATCGTTTGCTTTCTCAAACAACTCTTTTGCAAGGGGATTGTTATCGTAAAGGTCTTTTCCCATTCCGACAAACTGTGCACCCTGACCGGGAAATACATAAGCTTTCATCTTTCTAATCTTTTTCTAATTTCAGTTTTTTAAGACGGTGCAAAGGTAATAAATTTAGAATAAGAGAGTGACTATTCATTACAAATAGTATCTTTGCCCCTTATAAAAGGTGAATATTTAATGACTAATATTATAATATCATGAATGAATTACTATTTTTAGGGAATTTAGGTACGGGCGAAATTGTTATCATCGCCATTGTTGTGTTGTTACTTTTCGGTGGAAAGAAGATCCCTGAACTGATGAAAGGTATCGGTAAAGGTGTGAAGAACTTTAAAGACGGTGTAAAAGGATTAGAAGACGACATTAAACTCGACGACAACGATAAAAAGTAAGAAATGGAAGAACTGGAACAAGATGAAATGTCCTTTTGGGATCACCTGGAAGAACTTCGTTGGACTTTATTCCGTTCTATTTTAGCACTCTTTGTCTTTGCTATCGGTAGTTTTGCCTTTATGCGTGATATTTTCGATCACGTCATTATGGCTCCCTGTTACTCTGATTTTGTTCTTTATAAATGGTTGTGTGAGTTAAATATCTGGCTTATCAATATAAGCCCCTGGTTTGATGTTCTGCCTGACTTCTGTAACGATAGCTTTCACGTAGATATAGTCAACATTAAGTTGGCTTCCCAGTTTTTTACTCATATGTCAACCTCATTCTGGCTGGCCCTAGTACTGACTTTCCCATACTTAATGTATGAGATCTGGAAGTTTGTAAGCCCGGCTTTGTACGAGAATGAAAAGAAGAACATCCGGTGGGTATTCTTTTTCGGAACGATTATGTTTTTCCTGGGTTGTGCCGTAGGTTATTTTATGGTATTCCCGATGACACTTCGTTTCTTGGCAACGTATCAATTGAGTGCTAACATTACTGAACAAGTCTCTCTGGATTCGTATATGGATAACTTCCTTATGCTGATCTTTGTGATGGGAATTGTCTTTGAGATGCCATTGGTATCCTGGTTATTATCGAAACTAGGACTGTTGCACAGAGGATTTTTCCACAAATACAGACGACACGCTATCGTCGGATTATTGGTTGCTGCGGCATTCATTACTCCAAGTAGCGATCCGTTTACATTGAGCGTAGTGTTCTTCCCATTGTACGGATTGTACGAATTAAGTGCATTCTTTGTCAGAAAAGCTCCGGTAGAAGAGCCTGATGACGACGATGAAGAAGAAAATAGTGATCAGTAAACTATAAACACTGGAAAATAGTTATAGGAAGAGACGTATCATTCATCAGATACGTCTCTTTTTTTTGTATATTTGTCAGGACTTAAACAAATTGTAAACAAATGAGGCACATATCATTATTGGCGGTCTCCCTGCTGGCTCTGGTAGCCTGCACGCCAGAGCAACCGAAGGAGGCAGATTATACACAGTACGTAAACCCGTTGATCGGTACTGATTTTACCGGAAATACCTATCCGGGAGCACAGGCTCCGTACGGTATGGTGCAGCTTAGTCCGGACAATGGATTGCCGGGTTGGGACCGTATCTCCGGTTATTTTTATCCTGACACAACGATTGCCGGTTTCAGCCATACCCATCTTTCCGGTACGGGAGCAGGCGACTTGTATGATATATCTTTTATGCCGGTGACACGTCCTTATAAAGAAGCTCCGGCTCCCCTCGGTATTTATTCTACTTTCTCGCATAATGAAGAAGCGGCTTCGGCCGGTTATTACCGTGTCTTGTTGCAGGACTATAATATTAATGTAGAGTTGACGGCAACCGAACGTTGCGGTATACAGCGCTATACTTTCCCGAAAGCGGAAGCTTCCGTGTTCCTGAACCTGAAGAAAGCGATGAACTGGGACTTTACCCTCGATTCTTATATAGAAGTGGTCGATTCCGTGACTATCCGCGGATATCGTTTTTCTCAGGGATGGTCGCCTGATCAGCATGTTTATTTCCAGACACGTTTCTCTAAACCGTTCGTAGCTTACCACATGGATACGACTGCTATCGCAACAAAGGATAAAGGTCGGATTGGAACTGCCTACATAGCCCGTTTCGATTTTAATACGGAGAAGGATGAGGAGATACTGGTTAATACCGCTATTTCGGGTGTCAGTATGGAAGGTGCAGCAAAGAATTTACAGGCGGAAGTTCCCCTGAATGATTTTGATAAGTATCATAAAGAGGCGGTTGCCCGCTGGAATAAAGAACTATCGAAGATCGAAGTAAATGGAAATAATACCGACGACCTGGTTAAGTTCTATACAGCTATCTATCATACGATGATTGCCCCGACTATTTTCAGTGATGTCGATGGCTCTTATTATGGTCCCGATAACCAGATCCATAAAGCGGACGGTTGGAATAACTATTCGACCTTCTCTCTGTGGGATACTTACCGCGCGGCTCATCCGCTGTTTACCTATACCGATCCGAAACGGGTGAACGATATGGTACAGGGATTCCTGAAGTTCTACGAACAAAGTGGTGCTCTTCCGCTGTGGAACCTTTATGGCCATGAAACGAATATGATGATCGGCTACCATGCTGTCCCTGTTATTGTGGATGCTTATCTGAAAGGTATCGGAAACTTCAATCCGGAATTGGCTTTACAGGCATGTATTGCTACGGCAAACCGGGATGATTACCGTGGAATCGGATTATATAAGAAACTAGGATATGTACCGGCTATCAGCGATCCTGTCAAATGGGAGAACTGGTCATTGTCTAAAACAATGGAATATGCCTACGACGATTATTGTATTGCCCGTATGGCTGAGAAGATGGGAAAGAAAGAGATTGCAGAAGAGTTCTATAAACGTTCGCAGAACTACCGGAATGTCTACAATCCCGAAACAACCTTTATGCAGCCGCGTGATGAAAAAGGAAACTTTGTTACCCCGTTCGATGCCAAGGATTATACGGAAGATATTTGTGAAAGTAATGCATGGCAGTATTTCTGGTATGTGCCGCAGGATCTGGATGGTCTGATAGGCCTATTGGGTAGCAAGGAACGTTTCACAGAAAAGCTGGATAGTATGTTTACGTATGCACCGGATGCAAAAGAAGACCTGCCTATCTTTAGTACCGGTATGATCGGGCAATATGCACATGGCAACGAACCGAGCCATCATGTGATCTATCTATATAATAAGGTAGACCAGCCCTGGAAAACGCAGAAATATGTGGCAGAAGTATTACACGATCTGTATCTGAATGCTCCCGACGGTATCTGTGGTAACGAAGATTGCGGACAGATGTCTGCCTGGTTCGTGTTCAGTGCAATGGGCTTCTATCCGGTCGATCCGGTGAGCGGACAGTATGAGATCGGTACTCCTTTATTCCCCGAAGTAAAAATGCATCTGGCGGATGGTAAGGTATTTACGATTCTGGCTCCGGGTGTCAATGCAGAGAATATCTATATCCAATCGGTTAAACTGAACGGACAGCCTTATGATAAGAGCTATATCACTCACGAACTGATCATGAGTGGTGCAACGCTTGAATTCGAGATGGGTAACCAGCCGGGACCGGTTTGGTATAAACAGTAGGGTATATTCCTACTGCCAGCTTTTGCCATAACTATGGCAGAGTCTTGCCAATACAGTGGCAAACATTTGCCATAGTTATGGCAAGCTACTGCCATTGCGGTGGCAAGACTCTGCCACAATGAAGGCAAAATGTTTGGTTAGGCATCATCTGGTATTATTATTGCTAATTTAAATTGATTCTCTTATGTTGAGAAATTTCTTTCTTACAGTTATTTTACTGACCGGTGGTTGTCTGTTACAGGCTCAGAATCGTGAATATGTAATCGTTGTACATGGTGGTGCCGGTGATGTTGCCGGACTTGAAAGTGACCCGGTACGTTCTGCACAATATTATGCAGCTCTTGATTCGGCTTTATCGATCGGCGACCGTATTCTGGCTACCGGTGGAGAAGGTCCTCAAGCCGTTATGGCAGTGATCAACTACTTTGAAAACAATCCTTTATTCAATGCCGGTAAAGGTGCTACCTGTACGGCCGATGGAACTTTCGAGCTGGATGCTTCTATTATGGAAGGTAAAGATCTTTCAGCCGGAGCTGTAGCCGGGGTTAAGACAATCAAGAATCCGATCAACGCTGCTTACGCCGTTAAAACAAAGACTCCCCATGTTATGCTGAGCGGAACAGGTGCTGATCTCTTTGCTGCCGAACAAGGATTGGAACAGGTCGATAATATGTATTTCGCCACTCCGAAGACAATGAAATGGATCGATAAACTGAAACAGGAAAGTAAAAAGAACGGGACGGTGGGCTGTGTTGTCCTGGACAAACAGGGAAACTTGACGGCTGGGACGAGTACCGGCGGTATGTTTAAAAAGAAATGGGGACGTATTGGCGATTCACCGGTGATTGGTGCCGGAACCTATGCCGATAATCAGAGTTGTGCTGTATCCTGTACCGGACACGGTGAATATTTTATTCGTCATGCCGTGGCCTTTAACTTGTGTGCCCGGTATAAGTTTCTGAAGGAACCCGTAGAAGAGGCTGCCGATTATATCATAAACGTAGAACTGAATGCCAATGAAGGTAATGGTGGACTGATCGCTGTCGATAAAGACGGGAATATAGCGATGCCTTTTAATAGTACCGGTATGTTCCGGGGCTATCTATATAAGGAAAAGGGCGGTGCAGCCAAAGAGAAGAAAGTCGGTATCGGTAAAACGATGGTCAGCATTGCTGAATAACAGAGTGGAGTAGGCTCTATATCCTAAAGCCTGGGACGAGTTGGCGCAACAAGTGACAATATGTCACAAATTGAATTGATTTGTTTTCTTTATTTTGTCCTTGTCGAAAGATAAGTGATCCACTAATAAAGAAAATAATATGAGTAAAAACCTATTTTTAGCAATGGCGGTAGTCGGCATTGTATTGAGCGCTGCATGTAGTAAAGAAGAACCTGTGGGAGGGAGTAAACAAGTCGCAGCGACCTTTACAGCTGGTATTGAGCCTCATACAAAAGCTTATGATGCAACCTGGGAGAAAGGTGACCGCATCGGAATAACGGCCTATGAAGATGAGAGCCTTGTAATTGATTATCAAAATATCAACTGTACATTTGAAGGTGGTGGCGGAAGCAGTGTGGACTGGCTACCGGCTAAAACATATTTTTATGAAGGGACAGACGTAGTAACTTTCAAAGCCTATTATCCTTATACTCAAAGTATCAATAATTCGAAAATACCGGTAGACGTTACCTTGCAAGGGCAACCGGGAGAGCAGAAAAAGATAGATTTCCTGTATGCGTCGGGAACAGGTAGTCAGGCTTCACCGGAAGTGAATTTACGCTTTTCACATAAGATGAGCAAGTTGATATTTAATATTACCCGTGAAAATGAGAATACGAATGAAGACTTTAAAACGCTGAATGCTGTTCTGGAAGGTGTGAAACTGAAAGGTGAGTTTGATGTTACGACCGGTGTTGTTACAGCCTCCGACGAAGAGGCCGGACAGTTGCAGCTTACACATACCGGTACGGATGAAAATCGTTCGGTAACACTGATTGTCGTACCGCAGGACCTACCTGCCGCTACGCTGACTATAACTATCGGAAAGAATGTATATAAAGCTGATATTCCTTTCACGGAAGTACTTAACCCAGGAAAAAGTTACCTTTTTAATATTACGGTAAAGAACTCTTCTTTGATAGTCGACGATTCCGATATAGCCGATTGGAATGCCGGAAATGGTACCGGAAAAGATGTTGACGCCGAAGTTTCATTGCCTGATGTGGTGAAGGTTGGTGATTTCTTTTATGCCGATGGGACTTGGGGGAGTACATTAGATGGAAACAAGACTTGTATCGGTCTTGTTTTCAGTACGGTAACTTCACAAAAAGACAAGGATCGGGGTTGGCGTAATGGGTATGTCATTGCTTTGAAGAATACAGGAGAGGTTGTAAAATGGTCCACCACAGGAGCGAACAGTGGTATATTTATTACTAATGTGAATATTGCTAATAGTAATATGGATGGATATGCGGAAACACAAGCAATCTTTAATTTGAATGATTATGAATCTAATTGTCCGGCTTTTGCCGCAGTGAGTAGCTTTAATGTGGATCCAAATGAAAAGCTGGAAGATACCAGTGGGTGGTATATTCCGTCTTCAGGTCAGTGGTATGCTTTTATTCAAAACTTTGGGCCTGGTATAGAGGACATAAACTCTTATATGTCGAACCGCATCGGAATTCCTTTCGTTGCAAATGTTATGGCTGACTATTTTATTTGCAGTACGGAATCCAATGGTATGAATTACTGGGGATTATTGGTTAGCCGTAGTTTTGCTCCTTACCTGGTACAATCGACCAGCAAATTCAGCACAGCTGCCTATGTTCGTCCCGTTCTTGCCTTTTAAAACAGGAGTGGTATAGATATTATCTTATTTCAGCCTGTATCCTTTCCGTACCACCCATGCAACCAACCTGTCCGGAAGCCAATCTTTGCAACAGGCAAACAACACTTGTTCGACAGGGCCGGTTTTGGTACGGAAGGGAGGGCGTTTCTTTTTTATCAGGCGGCTAATAGTATGTGCCAGCTTATCAGGATGGGTGCCTTTTTGTTCCGTCTCCTCAATGGCAGCCATTGTATGCGTAAAGGCTTCATGATACTCCGGGTGGCTGAGGGTTACTTCTGAAATACAACGATTGGCAGTGAAGTTTGTACAAAAGTCTCCCGGCTCGACCAGGCAGATACGGATACCAAAAGGGCGTACTTCGTGTTGTAAAGCTTCACTGAAACCTTCCACGGCAAATTTGGAAGCCGAATAATATCCCTGAAGAGGCTCTGGTTATCAGAATGATACGGCAGTAATTGGCAGCTGTTCCTTTTTTCATATAAAGAAATTGGAAGATTATTATTGATTTCTGCGGAATGCTCCGCTTACAAATTCCAAGACTTCCGGCAGGGCTGTACGCCAGTATAACCATGTATGGCCACCTCCACGCACACGGAATTCATGTTTCATTCCTTTCTCCTGCATGATCTTATGAGCCTGGTAATTACCTTCCAGCAATCCGTCTCTGTCACCGCAATCTATATAATAACGGATGCGCGGGAGATTTTCTTTATCCAATTCGGAAAGTATCTTCAACACACTGTTCTTATGCCAGTAGTTCAGTCCGGGACCAAACAAACGGCTGAATAAATCCTTATGCGATTGAGCCTGTCGCTTCTCCATAACACTGTCGTCGAAGATAGCGGCACTGAGCGGTGCACAGGCGGAAAACATATCCGGATGATGCAGTGAGTAAAGGAATGAGCCGTAGCCACCCATGGAAAGTCCCGCAATGGCACGGAACTCCTGACGGCTGCGGGCACGATAGGTCTTTTCGATATAAGGAATCAGTTCTTCAAAAAACATATCTTCATAAGGAGCCTTGCCGTCATATTGGTTGATATACCAAGTGTCCCAGGCATTGGGCATAACAACGATCATTTGTGTAGCATCCCCGCTATTGATTGCTTTGTCGACGATTTCTTTCACATCTCCGGTTTGTATCCACATGGTTTCGTCATCAGTATAGCCATGCAACAGATAAAGTACCGGATATTTACGTTGCGAAGTATTATAGTCGGATGGCAGGTAGATGGAGTAAGAAACTTCTTTGCCTAACTTCTTACTATCGAATTTTAACGACTCGAAGACTGCGCTTTGTCCCATTCCGTTTAAATTGAACAGAATGCACAGAACAAGACTGATTAGCAATTTGTTTTTCATATACTGACAGTATTAAATTAATAGTTCTTTATTTGTGAATACAGGGAACAAAGTTAGAAAAAAGAGGGAGCTATATTTGATAAAACGTCAGAAAATGTTATTTTTGTTTACTAAACGTACTAATTAATAAATATATATGTCGCATTTACCCGATTTGATTTCCGATCTGGCTTTGATACTTATTTCCGCAGGTGTAATAACCTTATTATTTAAATGGCTGAAACAACCGCTCGTACTGGGATATATTGTAGCCGGGCTATTGGCCGGGCCTTATATCCACATCTTTCCGACCGTTGTCGATGTTGAGAATATCAATCTTTGGGCCGAGATGGGAGTCGTATTCCTTCTGTTTGCCCTGGGGCTCGAATTTAGTTTTAAGAAATTGATGAATGTGGGGTCTACCGCTTTTATCACTGCAATGACGGAGGTGATAACCATGCTTATTGTGGGGTATCTGATCGGGCATTTGCTGGGGTGGTCTACCATGAATTCCATTTTTCTGGGAGGGATGTTGTCGATGTCGTCCACAACAATTATTATAAAAGCTTTTGATGATCTGGGATTACGTAATCAACGCTTTACAGGGATCGTGTTCGGGACGTTGGTGGTGGAAGACCTGGTGGCCATAATCATGATGGTACTGCTTTCGACAATGGCGGTAAGCCAGGAGTTTGCAGGAGAGGAAATGATAGGTAGTATCCTGAAAGTCGCTTTCTTTCTGATTCTTTGGTTCTTAGTCGGTATTTTCGTTATCCCGGCTTTGCTGAAAAAAGTGAGGAGGCTGATGAATGATGAAACGTTGTTGGTAATAGCTCTCGGCTTGTGTTTGGGAATGGTAGTAGTCGCTACCAAGACCGGTTTCTCTGCTGCCCTAGGAGCTTTTATTATGGGATCGATCCTGGCGGAGACGATTGAGGCAGAACGTATCGAACATATTATTAAACCTGTGAAAGACCTGTTCGGGGCTATCTTTTTCGTTTCGGTAGGGATGTTGGTCGATCCGGCGATCCTGGTACAATATGCATGGCCGGTCATTCTGATTACGTTGGTCACTATTGTCGGGAAGGCTTTTTTCTCTTCATTCGGTGTCCTGTTGTCGGGACAACCGCTTAAAACATCTATACAATCGGGTTTTAGCTTGGCGCAGATAGGAGAGTTTGCCTTTATTATTGCAGCTTTAGGAGTATCGTTGAAGGTGCTCGACGACTTTGTGTATCCGATCATTGTGGCAGTCTCGGTGATAACCACTTTTACGACTCCTTACTTTATCCGTCTGTCGGGGCCGTTTGCAGAATGGCTATACAGAATATTACCGGATAAGGCGTGTGATTTCCTCGACCGGTATTCTTCCGGATCGAAGACGATTAATCATGATAGCGATTGGCGGAAGTTGCTGAAATTGTATGTCGGAAAGATATTGATCCATTCTGTATTGTTGACAGCCATCCTATTGTTGTCTACCAAGGTGATTCATCCGTTGATGGTTGAGAAATTTCCAGCTATGGAAATGTGGGGAAGTATTATTATGAGTGTATTGACACTTATCCTGATGACACCTTTTCTGGCCGGGTTGGTGGCAAATAAGAATAATTCGCCGGAGTTGTTTATGAGTTTGTGGAAAGATAACAAATATAATCATGGGAAACTGGTGGCACTTGTGCTGTTCAGGGTGTTTGTGGCTATTCTGTTCGTTTCGATCGTATTGATCAAGTATTATCATGTGCAGTATGGTATAGGTGCGATTATTGCCGTTGGTGTCTTGATCCTGATTATTTTATTCCGTCGCGATCTGAACCAGTACTCCAAACTGGAAGCCCATTTCCTTACTAATTTGAACCGCCGCGAGGAAGTAGACCGCAAGCGTAACCCGTTGAAGACGAGTTTCAACAAGCAGTTGAGTGATAAGGATATTCATCTGGCCGTAGTGCCGGTTTCTCCTTGTTCTCCCTATGCCGGGAAGTCGTTGGCAGAATTGCCTCTCCGGAAGGACTTCGGCGTAAGTATTGTAGAGATTATCCGGGGAGATTATAAAATTTATATTCCAGGAGGTTCCGACCATATCTATCCGCAAGACAAAGTGGTTGTAGTAGGTACGGATGAACAGCTGAAAGCATTCCAGGCTAAACTGGAAGATCAGCAGAATGGAGATGACTATTGCGGAAACCAACCGGAAGAGATTACAGTCAACTCATTTATTGTCGACGAGAGTTTCCCATTCCTCGGCCAAAGTATTACGCAGTCGAATGTAGGTCGCCGATATAATTGTCTGATCGTTGGCCTTGAACGTAATGGCGATTCCCTGATAACGCCGGACAACGATACGATTTTTGAAATGGATGACCTGGTATGGGTTGTGGGGGACAAGAGTAAGATACAGGATTTGATAAAAGGAGAGTAAATATATAAAGAAAAGGGACAGTCAGCTTTACGCCGGCTGCCCCTTAACATTTGTAAGAACTTTATTTATTCTTTATCCCACCATACACGTGAGGTCATTCTGTCGCCACCATTCATGCGACCAATAGCATCCTGATAGTTAGCCTCGTTGTTTTGGCTTTCTGTTACAGGGTATTGGAAACGACGCGGGATAGTTCCGTTCGTAACGCAAGTTGAATAGTTTTTGTTTACCGGAGTTAATACCGGATAACCAGAACGACGCCAGTTTGCAAATGTTTCATATTCATCACAGAAAGTCGTGATATAATATTGTGTATTGATTTGCTCAAGAGCTTTGGATTGATCAAATGGATTCTCTGCCAGATATTTATCGATAGCCTCTGCATTCAGATATCGATTGTAAGAACTTTCTGCAGCAGAATAGAAAGAGAACTGTTGCATAGCTGATCTTACACCTGCTTCATAATAATCTTTTGCATTACCTGAAACCCAGCCGCGGTAAGCCGCTTCAGCCAATAACAACTGATTCTCGGTGTAAGTCAGTAGCATAGTCGGTGCATCCGGACGTGCGTAGGTCTGACGGTTCGGTAAAGAATAGTATGATCTCCAGTTAGTTCCCGGATAACCAGGAGCATTAGACAAGTCCCATTCATTTCCTTTTGTATCATAACCAACCGGCAAACCAATCTGTTTGGACGGGTCATTATCTCCGAAGTCAAAATCACCTTGCCATTTTTCGGAAGGATTAGAACATACTGTGGCGATCAACGGCAGGCGAGGGTCGTTAGAGTTTTTCAGCATATTGATAAAGAACTCGCTCAGGTAGAAAGCTTGTGTATCTTCATGGCTCAGCACCTTTCCATAAGGTTCGGCCGAATCGTCGGTAACCAGACCATCCGGATGTTTTACCATCGCATTATCTGCTGCACTTTCAAACAAACCGTTGGAAATAGCTTTTTTCACCCATGTTTCAGCAGTGGCCTGGTCTACCTTTGTTAAACGCATAGCCAGGCGTAACATCAAAGAGTTGGCAAACTTTTTCCATTTAGTTACATCTCCGCCATAAAGCGGATCTTCATTGCTTACTGTCGTTGCAACGGAAGTACTCAAGGCTGCCTGAGCTTCGTCTAATTCCTTGAACAAATCATTGTAAATCGCCTGCTGTGTGTCGTATTTAGGATATCCTACACCTTCTATACCTTTGGATGCATCGAAATAAGGTACATCACCATACAAGTCGGTCATGCGATGGAACATAAATGCCCGTATAATACGACACATTTGATATTCATTCTGATACTCAGGTCTGTCTTTCCATTCTTGCATTACCAGGTAGGCATTACGGATAGCTGCTCTGTCTCCACTATAAAATCCATCCCAGTAAGCAGCATTATATCCATCTGAATAGGCATAAAATGTACCGTAATCCCAAGTGACGGAAGTAGTATGTTGTAACATACATGCGCTATAAATCATGCCATTACGCCAAACGTCCCAGTCTGAACCGCAAGCCTGTGACATGACTTGTGTAAATACCAGTTTAAAATCCAAGATAGCTGGGGTCATCTGTTCCGGATCGTTATTCACGTCTCCAAAATCACTACAGCTCGTTGCGCCTGTCATTAATGAAAATGCCGCCGCAGCATATAATATTGCTTTTTTCATATTACCAATGCATTAAATTAAAATTTAACATTCACGTTGAAACCAATGCTTCTTG
Organism: Parabacteroides timonensis; assembly: GCF_900128505.1. Lineage (NCBI taxonomy): Bacteria > Pseudomonadati > Bacteroidota > Bacteroidia > Bacteroidales > Tannerellaceae > Parabacteroides > Parabacteroides timonensis. The sequence continues at coordinate 1,976,463 of NZ_LT669941.1, read as the reverse complement.
TTGCAGGATAACCGTTCAACTCTAATCCCTGCCCATTTGTATTGTTGTAAGCAGATTCAGGATCGATATTGTCGGTGTGTTTCAGGATCGTCCAAAGGTTACGTCCAACCAGAGAGATAGAGGCTCCCTTTACTACATTCTGTCTGCCTAACAATGATTTCGGGAATGTATAACCAAGAGATAATTCACGTAACTTGATGAAACTCGCATTATAAATAAATTCTTCTGCGATGTTGTTACTTACGATACCTTGCCAATAAGTCTGGGCTGATACTTCAACATTATTAGCTACATAATTTCCGTTTTTGTCTAGCATAACACCTTTCCCGATGATAGTTCCTTTGCCATCATCTCCACGGCCTTCCAATGTGTTTTTATGCAAACCATCGCTATACAGACCGTAGTTTGTTCCGGAAAACAGTTTGGCTCCGGCTTTGAAGTCGAGCAGGAAAGACAGTGTCCAGTCTTTATATGTAAATTCATTACGCCATCCTCCAGTCAGGTTATAAACACCGCTTCCTAAGTTTTCCGTTTTGGTAGTTGCCTGTGCAACACCGTCTTTGAAAACGATATTTCCCTGATCGTCTCTTTGATATTTGAAGCCGACCAATTCTCCGTAAGACATTCCTACGATATTTTTAACGGTCACATTTCCGCTTCGGGCTGTTGCGCCGTCGATACTCAGACTGCTAACACCTTCTCCGAGATATTTGACTTCACTATTGTTATGAGCGATATTGAAAGTCGTACTCCACTGGAATTTGCTTGTTTGTACCGGTACGGCGTTCACCATTATTTCTATACCGTTGTTTTGGATCTCACCGATATTCTGGATAGCTGATGAAAAACCAGAAGCATTACTGGTTGTTACCTGGGCAATGTCGTCTTTTGTATTCTTTACATAATACGCAGCATCCAAAGTCAGGCGATTATTAAGGAAGGAGATGTTTAAACCCGCTTCCCATTCCGAGATACGTACCGGTTTCAACATGCTGTTAGGAACTGTGCTATTATTGACTGTCGCTACAGACTGACCGTTGATTTTATAGTTCTGTAATTTATAGGTCAAATAATTCTGATAAGGATTTGTCCCGTTTGATGCAGAGGCATACGATCCACGAACCTTACCGAATGTAAACCATTCCGGCATTTCGAAGGTATCGCTGAATACCCACGACAAACTTACGGAAGGATAGAAATAATGATTATGATCCGGATTCAGCGTAGAGAACCAGTCGTTACGTCCGGTCAGGTTTAAGAATACCTGATTCTTCCAACCTATATCGGCAGTTGCATAAACTGAATTAACACGATATTCGGTATAGTCTTTTAAATAGGTACGGTTGCTGATGTTGTTGGCAGATTCAAACCCCGGAACCAGGAAACTTTTGATATTGCCGTCGGTACCCCATTGCTTGGTGATATTACGCTGACGGTTACCTCCGATTGTTGCACCGATATTCCAATCTCCGAATTCCTTATTGAAACCGATCAAATAGTTCAGGTTCATTTCAGAATAGTTCTTCTCATATTCCTGCAAATAACCGGCGGCATCAGCGGCTGCACCATAAGGCTGCACGTTTCTGAACTCAAAGCTAAAACCGTCACGAGTTATACCTCCCTGTGCATACAACCAATCAAAGATATCATATTTCAAAGTGATACCACCTGTCAGACGGTTTTTGTTGGTCGTGTTTACTTTCCGGTATTGGAGCCAATACGGGTTGTTGAAATATTCATTCGTACCGCCAATCATTTCTTTACCACTGGCAGTTGTTCCCCAATCGCTTTCCGGAGTTTCACGTTCCATCCAACGAATATCGAATGTGTTGGCACGATATAACAGAGAGGCATTGGTACTACCATTACCATCGGACAGGTTTGAACGGCCCTGGTTCTTCTCGAATACGTAGTTTGCATTTACACTCAGATGCAGATTCTTAAGAATATCGTAGGTAGTATTCATGTTGATACCCTGCTGGCTGATGTTGGCATTGGGAAGAATACCTTTTTCATAGGTATTGGATACACCAAAGCGATACGTAATTTTATCACCGGCACCGCTGATAGCTAATGAAGTCGCATTGTTAACACCTGTACGATAGAAGTTCGACCAGTTATCGACTGGAGAATAAGCATATTCATTTCCCAGGAAATTAACAGCCTTGCCACCGTCCATACGTTCACCCCAGCTTAGTACTTCGGTTGCTTTCGCTGCATCAGCAGTGAGAGGACGTTGTCCTTCCGAACCCTGGCCGAATACATTCTGGAAATCCCTATAATCATAGATGGCATTGAATGTCAGGTTGTTGTTGAAGTCGATGCTAACAGGTTTCCCTTTCTGACCAGACTTTGTCGTGATCAGGATAGCGCCATTACCTCCGCGATAACCATATAAAGCGGAAGCTGCAGCTCCTTTCAGAACCTGGATATCGGCGATATCGTCGGGATTAATGTTTGACAAACCGTCACCAAGGTCAAGACCACCCCATTGTCCGGCACTACCCATATTGGTGTTATCGAAAGGCACGCCATCCACCACATACAAGGGTTGGTTGTTACCGGTTAAAGAGGCATTACCACGAATAACGACACGGCTACTACCACCGCTACCGGTAGAGTTTCCGGCTACTGTTACACCGGCAATCTTACCGGACAAGGCATTCCCTAGATTCGGATCACGGGCTACCGTGAAATCGTCACCTCCTACGGTTGTGGTAGAATAACCTAATGCTCTTTTCTGGCGTTTGATACCTAAAGCAGTTACGACAACTTCATCCAGCGTTTGTGTATCCTCTTTCAGGACAACATTAAAAATAGTCTGTCCGTTTACAGGAATACTGACTGGTGCGTATCCGATATAACTGAATTCCAGAGTAGCACCGGTAGGCACTTCGAGCGTAAAATCACCATCCAGACCGGTCATTACGCCATTAGTCGTTCCTTTTACAATGACGTTCGCTCCGATGATCGGTTCGCCGGTTGCATCTTTTACTGTACCTGTTACTTTTTTGGTTTGTTGGGTTATACTTGCTTTCGCATTGTTTTTGGAAGTGTTTGCGGCATACAGTACAACAATGTGGTTTTCAATTTTGTAGTCAACACCCGTACCTTTCAGGGCTTGTTCGAGTATAGATTCAATACTTTCGTTTTTTGCTTTTACCGATACGTTGTTTACTTTTATTGACTCCAACGTATGATCGTAACTGAATACGACATCGGTTTGTTCCTGTAACAGTTCTACAACATTTTTCAATGTTACTTGATTAACGGAGAACTGGACATCGAACTTCTTTTCAAATGTGCTATTAGTTGCAGCTTGCGCTCCGCTTGCCATACAGCATAAGGAGAGTCCTATGCAGAGGTTTTTGACTGCAATAAAGTTTCTACTTTTTCTTTTCATACATTCTTTTTATTTGTTTTCTTAAGATTAACTGATAACAATTTACTCTTTTTGTATCCTCGGTTAAAACAGAGGTTCTTTCTTTGGCTTCACATAGGCTTTCTTTTTAGTTTAACATAATTGATTTATCATTAGTGCATTATTTTGATAATGCGTGTTTTCACGAAAGCCCGCTTTATTACATGGCGAACGGGCATACTTATTTATGCAGCAATGGTGTCAGCCTTACGCTTTTACCATTCGCTACATAATAAATACAATTTTGTATAAAGAAGTACCTAAAGAAAAGTTTACTTTTTTTATTCGGATAGGATAGTGGCTTGTACGCCAGTGAGATAGAATAAATGTCTCAGCGCGTCTTCCGGGTTATTGGCCTGTTTGAATGAGAAGTTATAGCGGCGATTAGTGAATTTTTGGGTATCCATTTGTATTTTTATGTGGTAGGTTTCTTCCAGGCAGGAGAGGATCTCTTGTAAAGAAATATTAGAAAGACAAATCAGTCCGAATCGCCATAATGTATGCTGGCGGGCATCGATTTTATTTACTTTGACGGATGAACAGTCACTGGTAAATACAGCCTGTTGACCGGGTTGAAGGACTACGAGGTTCTCTCCGCTGGATTTTTCCAATTGGATAGAGCCTTCCAGCAATACGGCTTCAGCCATATGATCTGCATTATCTGTATTAAGACTGAAGATTGTTCCCAACACTTTGATCCGGTATAAATCCGTAGAAACGATGAAAGGATGCAGCGTGTCTTTCGCTACCTCAAAAAAGGCATTTCCTTTGAGTTTAACCTCCCTTGTATCGCTGATAAATTCAGCAGGATAACTCAAAGATGCTCCGGAATTCAGCCAGACGGTGCTACCGTCGGTCAGTTTTATCTGCATGACAGAATCGGTGAATACATTGGAAATTGTATTCATAGGTAAGGAAGCTGGTCTTTGCATATAGAAAACCGAGAAAGCAAGGATGATGGCAACAATAGCGGCTGCGCTACTCCATAGATAGAGATATTTCCGGGCATAAGAGCGCTTGTCAGGCTGTTTCTCCAGATTGTCGATACGCTGGTTCAGACTGTTCAATGAATGCTTCAAAACCCATGGATCTTCTCTTTTTTGTTCAGAGCAAGTGTGCCATATTGTTTTTAATTCAAAGAATAGAGCTTCGTTTTCTTTTGAAGCTTTTATCCAGTCCAAAATAGCCTTATCTTCTTCTTCTGTAGTCTGACAGGTAAAATATCTATATATAGTATCCTCTTCCATTTTCTAGTTCTCTTATTGTTATATACAACTTTATAAGAAAAAACACCTAATTCGTTTTATCTATAATTTCTATAAATTTGAACAGAATCGGGATGATCAGTGAAGTGCCTTTATGGGATTTCAACTTTTCCCGGAGTATTTTAAGCGCGTTGTAAATGTGGTTTTCAACGGTGCTTTTGGATACTCCCAGTTTTGTGCTGATCTCTTTTGCAGACATATCATATAAGAAGCTTAAAGAGAAAGCCTCTTTGCAGCGAGGTGGAAGGCTTTCAATAGCTGCGTTTAATTCAATCCTGAGATCCTGATTATATAAATTCCGTAATGTGTCGTTGGTATCGGGATTGTAGTACTGATACCCAATCTCTTCAATCTCTTGTTTATATATATTACTGTAATTTTCCAGTAAACCTTTGCGCTTCAATATATTTAAAGCGGTGTTGTAAACAGAACGGAGCAAATAGCCACGTAAAGAAAGAGTTTCATCCAGCGTATCCCGATGCAACCACAAATTAAAAAAAACATCCTGAACGACATCCTCAGCTTCATTTTCATCCAACAATAGCCTGGCGTACGAACGGACAGAAAAATAATGCTGCTTATAAAGATCGTTAAAAGCATTTCGATCTCCATTTTTGATTCTTTCTGCTGGCGAGATGTCTTTCATCAAATATTCCTTTATACTCATTTTCAGAGGTCAAATATATCCCTTTTTTTCTTCTTTCTCGTTTGTTTTATTCGTTATTTTTTTTGAATATTGCATGCGGAAGTGGTTGTGGCATATATACTAAGCTATATATGCACAACCACTTTTTGTGTATTATTGTATAATCATCTCTTATATTATTATGTATGAAAATAGCTGGTTATTGTTGTATTTTGGTCTTGTTTCTGTGTTCCTTTACCCAGTCGGAAAAACGTCTACCCTATAAGGATCCGGCATTACCTGTAGAAGAGCGAGTGAAAGATTTGTTAAACCGGATGACGATTGAAGAAAAATTCTGGCAGATTTATATGATGCCGGGTGATCTGGATTTAGGTAAAGAAAAATTCTTTCACGGGATTTTGGGTTTTCAGGTGTCGACAGTAGGAGCAAATAATCCCGAACTGAAACAACTATTGCAGTATAATCCGACTTTGACAGCACGTGAAACAGTTAAAAAGGTAAATGAGATTCAGCGTTTTTTTGTAGAAGAAACGCGTCTAGGAATTCCTATTATTGCTTTTGATGAAGCTTTACATGGGGTGGTACGTGGCGGAGCAACCGCTTTTCCTCAGGCGATTGCCTTAGCAGCCAGTTTTGATACCACATTAATGAAAAAAGTTTCTCATGCCATTGCCATGGAAACGAAAACACGCGGTATCCGGCAGATCTTATCACCGGTAGTTAATCTGGCTACGGATGTACGGTGGGGACGTGTGGAGGAAACCTATGGAGAAGATCCTTACTTGTCGGCTTGCATGGGAGTGAATTTTGTGAGAAGCTTTGAAGAGTTGGGTGTGATAACTACTCCCAAGCATTTTGTGGTCAACTCCGGTGATGGAGGACGCGACAGCAATCCAATCCATTTTACCGAACGCTATTTGGAAGAGACACATCTGATACCGTTTAAAGCCTGCTTTATGGAAGGTGGTTCACAATCGGTAATGACTGCTTATAATATGTTGGATGGAACACCATGCACAGCCAATCCTTGGTTATTGATAGATAAGCTCCGAGGAGAATGGGGGTTCGACGGCTTTACAATAGCCGATGCCGATGCGGTCGGTATCATTCATAAATTACATCATACGGTTAATAATTTTGCAGAGGCTGGTGCTGATGCTGTTAATGGTGGGTTGGATGTTATTTTTCAGACAACTTACGATGAGCATCTTCCTTTTTTACAGGCTTGCCTGGATGGGCGGGTTACAAAGGAGGCACTCGATCGGGCTGCCGGACAAGTCTTAAAAGCGAAGTTCCGCCTGGGGCTTTTTGAACATCCTTATGTTGATGAAACTGAAGCGGAGAAATGGAATGCCTGTGCCGAGCATCGGGCGTTGACACGTGAAGCGGCCCGTAAATCGATGGTTCTATTGAAGAATAGCGATCAGGTATTACCGTTATCCAAACAAATCAGTCGTATCGCATTGATAGGGGAGGATGCAACAGCTGCTCGCTTAGGAGGATATAGCGGTCCCGGCGTAAAGAAGGTAAGTATATTAGATGGTTTGAAGAATAAGCTGGGCGATCGGGCAGAGATATTTTATGAAATGGGGTGTAAGCGGTTAAATCCTGCCTACGTGACGGTGCCGGGTAATTTCCTTTTTACTTCAGAAGGGAAACCTGGCCTGGAAGGAGTCTATTTTAATAACATAACTTGTGACGGACAACCGGATTTGAAACGGATCGATAAACAGTTACAATTCTCCTGGACACTTTTTGCTCCGGATACCTGCCTGGCTGTTGACTGGTTTTCTGTCGAATGGAAAGGGAAGATGCAATCCCCTGTTTCCGGAACATATCAGTTCGGGTTGGAAGGCAACGATGGTTATCAACTTTGGGTAGACGGGGAAAAACTGATCGATAAACCTTATAAGACTTCGTTTGGAACCTCTCTTGTGCCGTTCCGCTTTGAAAAAGGGAAGGAATACGATATAAAGGTCCGCTTCTATGAGAATACCCGTAATGCCCGTATCCGCCTGGTTTGGGATTATGGAGTTAAAAATGAAGAAGAGAGTATCGAACGTGCGGTACAAGCAGCCCTTCGGTCGGATGTTGCAGTTGTGGTGGTGGGTCTTGAAGAGGGAGAGTTTCGTGACAGAGGTTATCTGACTTTACCCGGCAGGCAAGAGGAATTGATCAATCGTGTGGCTGCGACAGGAAAGCCGACAGTTGTCGTACTGATAGGGGGAAGTGCCGTTGTTATGTCGGAATGGATAGATAATGTTCAATCTATATTAAATGCTTGGTATCCTGGAGAAGAAGGGGGAAATGCCGTTGCCGATGTATTGTTTGGCGACTATAATCCTTCCGGAAAACTTCCGATAACTTATCCTATCGATGAAGCTCAGTTACCATTGAATTATAGCCATAAACCTACCGGGCGTAGCGATGATTATCTGAATTTGACAGGGGAACCTTTATTTCCGTTTGGTTATGGATTAAGTTATTCGGAATTCGATTATAGAGATTTGAAAATAGAACCTGTTCCCGGTCGTACATCTTATAAGGTCTCTTTTACAGTAAAGAATATCGGAAAGTATTCGGCGAATGAAGTCGTACAACTTTATTTACTCGATAAAGTGGCTTCTGTTACTCAACCTATCACCCGGTTGATCCATTTTGAACCGGTACCATTGGCACCGGACGAAACCCGGAAAGTAAGTTTTCAGATTACAGAAGAAGATCTGTCGATGTTGGATAAAGATATGAATCGGGTAGTAGAACCCGGTGATTTCCGTATTATGATAGGACGCTCCTGTAAGGATATCCGTTTGAAAGGGACTATCCATCAGCAATCGAAAATAAACCTGGGGACTGTTTCCCAACCTTCACCTATTAAACTATAAATACAATGAGAATATCAATCAAGCAGGTAACAACGACGATACTGGCAGTTTTACTTTTGTCGTGTACAGAAAGTGGAAAAAAATTGTCGGCTGACTATCGTATCATACCTCTGCCGGTAAAAATAGAAGAAACGGAAACCTCTTCATTCACTCTTTCCGGGACAACGCGTATCGGATATCCGGTGGGTAATGAAAAAGCCGAACAACTAGCGGCTTTCCTTTCCGACTATATCAAGGAAGTAACCGGATTTCAACCGGAGACAACAGAAGGTATGGTTTCCTCCAACGGAATAAATTTGCTGTTGGAGGATATTTCTGAAAATTCTCCGGAGGCCTATCGATTGGAAGTGAATAATAAAACCGTTTCTATTACAGGCAAAAGTGAAGCCGGGCTTTTTTATGGTATACAAACCTTGCGTAAGTCATTGCCGTCAGGAGCAGAGAATAAAGAAATCATTTTTCCGGCAGTCCTGATAGAAGATCATCCCCGGTTTCCATACAGAGGAATGCATCTGGATGTTGGACGGCACTTCTTTTCAACGGATTTTATCAAGAAATATATTGATATTCTGGCTCTGCACAACATCAATATCTTCCACTGGCATCTGACGGAAGATCAGGGATGGCGGATCGAAATCAAGAAATATCCCCGTCTGACAGAGGTTGGCTCACAGCGTAAAGAATCCTTACTGAACGATGGCTCCGGAAAGTTCGACGGGATTCCTTATGGTGGTTTCTATACGCAGGATGAAGTCCGGGAGATTGTAAAATATGCAGCTGATCGCTACATAACAGTTGTTCCGGAGATCGATTTGCCCGGTCATATCACATCGGCGTTGGCTGCCTGTCCGGAATTAGGGTGCACGGGCGGTCCGTACGAAGTAGCTACAACTTATGGTGTCCATAAAGACGTTCTATGTATTGGGAATGAGCAGTCACTTCGTTTTGCAGAGGATGTCCTATCGGAAATTATCGATCTGTTTCCATCACATTATATTCATGTCGGTGGAGATGAATGCCCTCGCGACCGATGGAGTAAATGTTCTAAATGCCAGCAATTAATTCATAAGATGGGCTGGAAAGATACCAAAGAACATCAGGCGGAAGATAAACTACAAAGCTATTTCATGACGTGTATCGAAGCGTTTGTAAACAGTAAAGGCCGCCAGATAATCGGCTGGGATGAAATACTCGAAGGCGGCCTTGCTCCGAATGCAACCGTGATGTCATGGCGTGGAACGGAAAACGGAGTTAAAGCGGCACAACAGCATCATGATGTCATTATGACACCAGCCGGGATTCTTTACTTTAGCAGTAAACAACTGCTGGAACTTGGTGGAAATCGTGGTATTCGGCGGATATATGATTTCGAACCTGTACCCGATTCTTTGCCGTTGGATATACAAAAACATATTATCGGTGTACAAGGTTGCCTTTGGTCGGAACGGATCGAGACGCCGGAGCGAGCCGAATATCTGATTCTCCCAAGAGTAGCCGCATTAAGCGAGTTGGCTTGGTCAGCACCTGAACAACATGACTTTGACGGTTTTATGGACAGGCTTTACCGTATGGTAGATATCTATGATCGGGAGAAATATACTTATTCAAGACATGCATTCCAAATAACGGAATCTTTTAAACCTGATACCGTCCGAGGAGCATTGGCCGTTTCTTTATCGACCATCGGCAACCGCACTATTTATTATACGTTGGATGGTAGCGAACCGGAGATCAGTTCAACAATTTATACAACGCCTGTTATGGTAGATCAAAATGCTCTTCTTCAGGCCCGGGTTATCTTCGAAGGAGATACAAGCGAGCTTTTTACAGAAAATATACAAGTGAATAAGGCAACCTTTAAACCTATTCATCTATTTAGTCCACCTCATTCGAACTATACTTTTGGAGGAGCGACTACCCTGACAGACGGTTTACAGGGAAACAGTAATTATAATACCGGCCGTTGGCTCGGCTTCCTGACGGATATGGATGTAATGATCGATCTTCGGGAAGTAACCCCAGTGAAGAGAGTTTCTTTTACAGCAAATGTCTCGAAAGGAGCAGCAGTTATGGGACCGGTAGGGTTTGATGTCCTGCTTTCAGAGGATGGAACAAACTTCCGTAAAGTAGCTTCACAATCTTATCCGATATTAGGTAAAAACGATAAAGACGGTATCTATCCCTATGCCCTGGACTTTGTGGAGACGCCGACGCGTTATGTCCGTATCGTTATTAAAGTAACTCCCAAGCTTCCTGCGTGGCATATGTGGCCGGGAAATGCGGCGTTCCTGTTTGTGGATGAAATAAGTATAGTGTAAGGTGATCATCCTCGATGGTTTGATATTCCATTTTTACATTATCAAAAATTAAATATTGTTTGTGATACGTTGTTTCCTGCTGTAAGATATTTGTTTATAATATCTTACTTAGGGAATACATTGCTTAAATTCTGAAAGAATATAGGATTTATTCAAGCTCGATTGCTTAAAATTGGTTACTTCAGCCTTTATTTCTCCAAAAGTTCTAATTTTGTCATGTTGAATAATAAAAACGGAAGAGATGAAAAAGTATGCATTTTTATTCATGATAATGATTATCGGATTATTATCTTGCGGAGATGATGATAAACCTGTTGTACCTGAATTGGACAAACTATCCCAGATCACATGTACCAAAGGGACGGATGTGGTGTTTTTTGCATATATCAATTATACGAATGATGATAAGATTGCTTCTATCGATTTTGTTGATGGAAAGAAGATACCTTTTATATATGTAGATAAAAAGATTACAATGATGAATCCGGAAGACGGCATCGAACGGATTGAATATACTATGGGAGGAAGTGTCATTCTCTACAAATTCGTTAAAAAGGATAATCCTTATAATAGAGAGGTTTACACAAGTGATAAATATGATTATAATTATAGTGGTTCCAGCCTGACTGGTGCTTCACGAACAATGACCTGGCCGAAAGAAGGAGAGGGCGGCTACGAATCACAAACATTTGACAAAGAAGAAACTTATTCATGGGAAAACAATAATGTTGTCCTTTTCACCCAGGATAAGAAAAGAATTGAATATAAATATAGTGCGGCCTTGACTCCGTCCAATTTTCCCTGGCGTGTGATACCATCTTTTAATCCGGTAGGTTTTGATGCTTTTTCTCCGATAAATCTACTTTATGGAAACCGAAGTAGGAACTTACCTGAATCGGCTACTTACTATAGTCTTTCCGGAGAGGATGATACAACAGCAAATTACACGTATCATTTTACAACTACCGGCGATTATATTACCGCCATGACAATTCAGGAACAAATCAGTTCTACCGATAAAATAGCAGAGACGAATACATATAATTATACGTTTACCTATTCAAAGTAACAAGCCTGTTAGTAATAGAGATATTAAAAAGGTTGTTTGTATAAGTTGTTAAATCGCATCCGATGAAAGTGATGCGATTATCTGTCGGTATTGTATAAATATCTCACAAATATCCCTTTTGCAATAAATCTACAAGCTTTTGCGATAATATTAAAAACGATAAAAGAGGACAAACAGTATTTTTGGGCAAAAATAAAAGTCTATCTATTGAGACCTATGCCATGAATACAAAGTTTTTATCGTTGATTTCAATTATCGCATTTGTTTTTAGTTCCTGCTCTCATAAAGCACGATTGAAAAAACAAGTATCCGACCTGTTGCGCTATGAAGTTGTCCTTCGGGGAAATGAGGCGCTGGAAGAGGAACCTGTCACAGTAACTTCCTTTGTGGCTGAACGAAGTGTCGGTGGAATTCACGATTTTTATTCCGAAGGCGATTACTGGTGGCCGAATCCAGCCAGTCCGGATAGCGCTTACATCCGTCGTGACGGGGAGACGAATCCCAATAATTTTGTGGCCCACCGTCATGCAATGATCCGCTTCAGTACTATCGTTGGCGACCTTACTTCTGCTTGGATCATTACCCGGGATGAAAAATACATTGAGCAAGCCTTAAAACATATTCATGCCTGGTTCATAGATGCTAAAACACACATGAATCCAGATCTTCAATATGCCCAGGCTATCAAAGGAATCGCAACAGGTCGTGGAATCGGTATTATCGATACGATTCATCTGTTGGAAGTCGTCCAATCCCTGATCGTGATGGAGCAGAATAACTTACTTCCGGAAGAAGAGGCAGTTGCAATAAAAGACTGGTTTTCAAAGTATTTGTATTGGCTGGCCAATCATCCCTATGGAAAAGATGAAATGAATGCAAAAAATAATCATGGTACTTGCTGGGTGATGCAGGCTGCCCTGTTCGCTAAATATACAGGAAATACAGAGGTTCTGGATTTTTGTAGAGATCGTTTCCAGACCGTTCTATTGCCGGATCAAATGGATACGGACGGTAGTTTTCCGTTAGAATTGAAACGGACAAAACCATATGGATATTCCCTTTTTAACCTGGATGCGATGGCAACGCTCTGTCATATCCTCTCTGATGAGAATCATAATCTATGGCAATATACAACGGAAGACGGGCGAAATATGCAGAAAGGTGTGGCGTGGCTCTTTCCTTATATAAAAGATAAATCAATATGGCCTTTCGACAAAGATGTGATGTATTGGGATGAATGGCCTGTGGCACATCCGGCCTTGTTGTTCAGTGCTTACGATACACCGAATGAAAACTATATGTCTACCTGGTCGACGTTAGAACATTTTCCGTTACATGATGAGGTAGTCAGGAATTTACCTATTCGTCATCCGTTACTGTGGTTGTGAAAACAATGTCTTACATTATATAATAGATTCACTTTATTAGTTGGAAAAATATGAAGCTCAAAACTCCTGTCTTATTTTTATTGGTTGTCCTAGCCTCTTGCGGAACCGACCTGGACCTTGTTCAGGATAATTTTTCTTTTGCTTCAACACAGTTAAAGCAAGCTTTTGTTGAAATGGATGCCGTCCGTTCCGCAGAACCCAGAGAGAAGCAAGTCTTGCGTGATAAGCAGAATCAGGGGCCATTGGCCAGTCCACGTAATGTTGAAGCCGACGGCACACTGCACATGGTAGTTTCCCGTGATTGGACCAGCGGATTCTTTCCTGGCGAACTTTGGTATATGTATGAATATACCAAAAATAACTTCTGGAAAGAAAAGGCCCGTGAACAAACCGCTTTGATAGAGCGTGAAAAGATGAACGGGGGAACGCATGACATGGGCTTTAAGGTGTATTGCAGTTTTGGGAATGGTTATCGTCTGACCGGAGATGCAATTTACAAAGATGTTTTGTTGCAGGCCGCTTATACATTGACTACCCGTTATAAAGAAAAAGTAGGAGTGATCCGTTCATGGGATCATAGCCGGGATAAATGGGATTGCCCGGTCATTATTGACAATATGATGAATCTGGAACTTCTTTTCTGGGCATTCAGGACGAGTGGCGATTCCTTGTTTTATAACGTTGCTGTAAATCATGCCCGTACTACCATGAAGAATCATTTTCGTAAAGATTATAGTTCTTATCATGTGGTTGATTACGATACGATAACAGGGAATGTGTTGCATAAACATACCCATCAGGGGTATGCACATGAATCGGCCTGGTCGCGTGGCCAGGCCTGGGGGCTTTACGGATATACCATGTGCTACCGTGAAACAGGTTTGCCTGAATTTCTGGAACAGGCGAAACATATAGAGAACTACATCTTTTCGCATCCGAACCTGCCGGAAGATCAGATCCCTTATTGGGATTTCGATGCTCCAGGAATACCGGCCGAACCTCGTGACGTATCGGCTGCAACTGTAACGGCTTCCGCTTTATACGAGTTGAGTATGTATGATTCTGCAAACCGTTCCGATTATGTCACAAAAGCAAATACGATCCTGGAGAATCTATCCCGGGAGTATCGTACTGCGCCCGGCAAAGATAGAGGCTTTCTATTATTACACAGTACAGGCTCTAAAATGCATAACGTAGAGGTAGATGTCCCGATCGTATATGCCGATTATTATTATCTGGAAGCTCTCCTTAGAAAACAGAAACTGGAAAAGGAAGGAACTGCGATATTATAAATGAGTAATCAATAAAACAAATAAACATAATGAGAAACATTCTTTATACCTGTCTTTTCCTGTTCTACTGTTTATCGGTGGCAGGAAAAGTACCCAGTAATCAGAAAATACGGTTAACGGAAAATTGGGAATACCTGAAAGGCGACTTGGGAGGAATCTGGGAGGCTGTACGTCCGGCTTCACCGGGAAATCCGGAAACCGTGCCTGTCTGGCAGAAAGTTACTTTACCCCATTGCTTCAATGCAGAAGATGCCGTAGATCCCGATATCAATTATTATCAGGGTCCGGGCTGGTACAAAACATTATTGACTATTGATAATCCATACGCCGAAGGTCGTGTCGTACTCGATTTCGAAGGGGCCGGACAGAAAACGAAAGTCTATATTTATACGACTTTGGTTGGCGAGCATGTAGGCGGTTACGATGAATGGAGTGTCGATATAACCGATGCCGTAAAATCCTTTATGGCAGATGATCAGTTAGTGAAACGTTTCAAAGGGAAAGTGCCTTTATCTATCCGCTGTGACAATTCGCGCGATTTGGAAATGATCCCGTCCGATTTGTCCGACTTTAACTTGTATGGTGGTCTTTACCGTTACCTGAATCTGGTCTATTTGCCGAAAACATCCTTTGAACTGATCCGACTGGAGCCGGAACTTTCGGCCGGACGGAAAGAGGGAACCGTTCGTATAAAGGCCTCTTTCTATAATCCGGAAGATATTCGGGAAGCCGATGTCACCGTAGCTATCTATGATGCAGACCGTAAGCAGGTCTATTCTCAAACGGTTGACAACGTCCTGCCCCTTGGAAATCTGTTGCTGGCAGAAGCAAAGATCAAAAATCCTGCTTTATGGGATGTCGACTCTCCGAATCTTTATACTTGCGAACTGACTGTCAAAGCCGATGGTCAAAGCCTGACCGTCAGCGAACGTTTTGGCTTCCGTCAATTTGAATTTAAAGAGAAAGGTCCGTTCTTCCTGAATGGACGGCGACTTTTGCTTCGCGGAACTCACCGTCATGAAGATCATGCCGGAGTGGCACAGGCCATGACCGAAGATATGATGCGTACTGAAATGCAGATGATGAAAGATATGGGTGTCAACTTTATCCGTCTCGGGCATTATCAACAATCGGACATAATCCTCCGGCTTTGTGATGAACTGGGTATTCTGGTCTGGGAAGAAATACCCTGGTGTCGTGGCGGCTTGGGCGGAGAAACTTATAAGGAGCAGGCACGCCGTATGTTGACGAATATGATCGACCAGCATCATAACCACCCGTCTGTTATTATCTGGGGGTTGGGGAATGAAAACGACTGGCCGAATGATTTCAGCACGTTCGATAAAGGAGCTATCCGTGCTTTTATGAAAGAGCAACACGACCTGTCACACCGTTTGGATGATACCCGTATGACTGCCATACGTCGTTGTGCATTTTGCAGCGATATCGTCGATGTTTATTCTCCTTCCATCTGGGCAGGTTGGTATCGCGGTATATTCACCGATTATAAATCTGTATCCGAAGAAGAAATGAAGAAAGTAAAACATTTTCTGCATGTGGAATGGGGAGGTGATAGCCATGCCCGGCGTCATTCGGAAAATGGATTTGCCAACCTGAAAGGCATTGAGTCGGGAAAAGGTGCAGACGAACGCGATGGCGATGCCTCTTTATACGGAGGTGCAGCCCGCGCATCGAAAGATGGCGACTGGTCTGAAAGCTATGTTGTCCGCCTGATAGACTGGCATTTGAAAGAGCAGGAAACAATGCCGTGGCTAACAGGTTCTGCCTATTGGCCGTTTAAGGATTTCTCGACACCTGTCCGCCCTGAAAATCCGGTTCCATACGTGAATCAAAAGGGAGTTGTCGAACGCGATTTTACTCCGAAAGAAAGCTATTATGTCTTCCAATCCTACTGGACAACCAAGCCGATGGTGCATATCTATGGCCATAGCTGGTCGGTACGCTGGGGAAATAAAGGCGATCGTAAAGAGATTCTGGTTTACTCAAACTGCGAAGCTGTCGAATTATTCGTTAACGGCATCAGCCAGGGCGTGAAGAAACGCAACAGCCAGGATTATCCGGCAGCCGGACTGCGTTGGAACTGTGTGTATGAAGAGGGAAATAATGAGATTCGTGCTGTTGCCGTGAAAGGAAAAACTGAGGTGACGGATGAGATCTGCCAGGAATATCAGACGGCTAAGTGGGGCAAAGAAGCATCTGTTACATTGTCCGTCATTTCCCGTGAAGGCGATACCGTTCTATTGGAAGCGCAGCTTTTTGACAAAGATGGTGTTCGCTGTCTTGATTCAAAGGAATATATCGAGTTTGAAATAGCCGGCGACGGTTCGTTGATCCAGAATCAGGGAACATCTACCGGTAGTCGCAAGGTACAGGCTTATAATGGAAGAGCCCGGATTAAGGCGAATCTAAATAAAGGTAAGAGCATCATTGCTGTAAAGTCGGATGGCATTCCTACTACTTTTATAGAGCTGATGTAGACGAAAAGGCACCGATACAATTGTGCATTAAAACGCAATATTTTGCCATGCCTTGTGCAATGTTTTGCCATCGCATGTGCAAAGTTTTGCCAAAGGGAATGCAAACCTTTGCCACCATAATGGCAAAGGTTTTTTATGCCGATAAAACGATTCTTCAATAATAAGAAGCCTATTCCCTTCTATCGGATTTTTTATTATATTTGTTCTGTATAACAAAAATCACTATTGAAACCACTACATGTATGATCAGGATATTTTTACCTACACTATTCATAATCATTTCCGTATTAATTACGCATGCCGAAAAGACAAACTATTTGTATTCTTTTAATTCGGATTTGAATGAAGGTATTTCCCAGCTTTCCGTCATGGATATATACCAGGATTCGAAAGGGTATTTGTGGTTTGCCACCAAGAACGGGCTGAACCGGTTTAATGGAAAGGAATATATGATTTATCGCCGGGAAGACGGAAATGAACAAAGTTTGTCCGGCAATTCCATATCTTCGATTACGGAAGACCGGGAAGGTTTTCTTTGGGTGGGTACTAATAAGGGATTGAACCGGATAGATTTGAATACTGATCAGATTAAAAGATATACTTCGACAACTGACGGATTGACTCAGGGAGGTATCACAAAAGTATATACCGATGCTGCCGGTGATCTCTGGGTTGAGATCAGAGGAAGTTTAAACCGTTATAATAGAGAAGAAGATCGTTTTGAACAAATCCTGTTGAACGATGAATTTAAAGGAGCTACTCTATCCACTATCTTTGAAGACAGCTCGGGCAGGTATTGGATTGGAACGAGGGAAAAAGGTATTTATTTGTGTGACCATAACATGAATGTAATCAGCCATTTTACCCGTGAGTCGAAAAATATGTCATTGAATAATAATGATATCACCTGTATATATGAAGACGTATATAAGCAAATATGGATCGGTAGCAAGTACGGATTAAATAAGATCGATTTACTTAATAATGATGTTCTTTCGTTTACAAGTGAGAATAGCGGGTTGAGTAATAATTCCGTTCGGTGCCTGATAGAATGGCAAGGAAAACTGTTGGTAGGAACTTTCGACGGAATATTCTCTGTTGAACCCAAGTCCGGACAGATAGTAAAAGTGTCCGGTTATGATGATGTTAACCATTCGTTGAGCCATTATTCCGTCTATGCTTTTTATGTGGACCGCGATCATACGTTATGGGTCGGCACATTTGCAGGTGGTATCAATTATCTGAATAAATACACCAATCGTTTTGTGCTTCACAGGCCTGAAGATGAATTGAATATTCGTACCGGTATTTATGGGGCGATAACCTATGAGTTTCCTTCGGATTTATGGATTGCCACAGAAGGATACGGGCTCTTGAATTATAATAACCAGACGGGAAAGTCACGATATTACCTGATAGATCCTTCGGCTAATTTTGCTTTTAATACGAATATCATCAAATCTGTTTTGTATGAAGACGGATATATATGGTGCGGAACCACTAAAGGGGAGATCTATAAGTTTAATATCAAGACGAAGAAGTTTACTCTTTATCATCAATACCCAGTGGAATATTCCATCTACTCCATTATGCGGGACCATAAAGGGTATTTGTGGGTAGGAGGAGCATCGACAGAATTCGGCCTGACTTGTTTTGTGAACGATCAACTGGTAACGACTTTTACCAATAATCAGGATGAACCTTTTTATCTATCGAATGTCCGTTGCATTCTGGAAGAGGAAGATGGCATTTTATTGTTAGGCAGTACGGCGGATGGTCTACTCCGTTTCGATACGAATAAGAAGCAATTGATGAAATACTCCAACGAAGCATCGGTGGAAAGTTTCCGTATTCCCAATAATTATGTATCAGCTATTATCCGCACAAAATCGGGTGAAATATGGGTATCTACTTATGGCGGTGGTATTTTTAAGTTTGACAAAACAAACCATATCCAACGGATCATGACCACTAAACAGGGGTTGTTGGATAATAACATCTGTACCTTGGTAGAGAGTAGCGACCAAAAACTTTGGATGAGTACCGTAAACGGATTAATCATGTTTAATCCTGCGGATGGGGAAGTCAGAAATTACCATCGTCATAACGGAATTGATATCCGGGAGTTTACATTACATAGTGGAATTGCTTTGCCGGATGGTAATCTGTGTTTTGCCGGAAGCAATGGCTTTGTTACTTTCCAGGTGGCAGCAATGGATAAGAATGAAAACATTCCGTCTGTGGTGCTGGAACAACTTTCCGTCAATAACCAGCCGATAGCTGTGGGAGATGAGTCGGATATTCTGGATAAGGTACTGGATAGTATGGATACGATCCGTTTACATTATAACGAGAATAACTTTTCAATCACCTACCAGGCATTGAACTATATTTATTCTACTCAAAATCAATATGCTTATAAACTGGAAGGATATGATAACGATTGGAATTATGTAGGAGGGCGTCATTCTGCATTTTATACCAATCTGAGTCCGGGTAAATATGTCTTTCATGTGAAAGGTTCTAATAATGACGGAGTATGGAATGAACAGGGACGCTCGTTGACTATTATCGTTCAACCTCCTTTATGGAGAACCTGGTATGCCTACTTGTTTTATGTGATCGCATTGGTAGCCATTGGTTATGCTATCCTTCGTTATGTAAGTATCAAGCGTAACCTGGAAGCTGGTTTGAGAATGAAGCAGTTGGAGAAACAAAAACAGGAAGAGTTTCATGATGCCAAGATTCGTTTGTTCACGAACTTCTCCCACGAATTGCGTACCCCTTTGATGTTGATTATCACTCCGTTTGAAGAGCTGGTCAAGCGGGTAGATATTCCGATGGAACTGCATCAGAAGCTTTCTATTATCTACAAGAATGCCCAGAAACTTTTACTTTTGGTGAACCAGTTGATGGATTTACATAAGAATCAGGCGGGAAGCCTTGAGTTGAAGGTCAGCGAAGGGGATGTTTGCGAATATATAAAAGAGATTTATTATGCTTTCAACCAGATTGCTTTGACCAATGAGGTTGCTTTCTCGTTGAACTGTACTCCTAAAACAATCCGGGCCTGGTTCGATAAGTCTCTTTTGGAGAAAGTTGTATTCAACCTTTTATCGAATGCGTTCAAATATACTCCGTCCGGTGAGTCCGTCACGATGGAAGTTACGGAGACCTCATTGAGCGGATTGGATCCGAAACGTACCGATGGCCTGTATAAGGAGGAAAATGCGAACTATCTGGTATTGAAAGTGAAAGATTCCGGGAAAGGTATCGAAGAAGGGGAGGTGGATAAGATATTTACACCTTTTTATCAGATCCCGGAAACATCCGGGATTAACCTGTCCGGTACGGGAATAGGCTTGAGCCTTGTATATACGATTGTACAGCTTCATCATGGGATTATCTATGTGGACAATACTGGGCAGAAAGGGGCTTGCTTTGTAGTCATCCTTCCGATTTCCCGTTCGGCTTTCGCAGAAGATCAGATTGAAAACGTAGAGTTTGATAAAATATCGGAAGTAACGAATATGGAAGATATATCCGTATCGCTCCCGGCTATAGAAAAGCAGGAAGGGCCGAAATATAAAATCTTATTGGTTGAAGACGATAAGGATGTGCGTAGTTATCTGAAGAATAGTCTGGAAACCGAATATACCGTTATAGAAGCGGTAGACGGAGTGAGAGCTTATGAAAAGGTGATCCAGGACTTCCCCGATCTTGTCCTCAGTGATATCATGATGCCGAAGCGTGACGGGCTGGAACTTTGTACCATGATTAAAAACGACATACGGGTAGGGCATATCCCGGTGATCCTGATGACGGCACGTTCCATGGTGGTACATATAAAGGAAGGATTCCAGGCCGGAGCAGACGATTATATCGTCAAACCATTCAATATGGATGTGTTACAAACGCGTATCCGCAGTCTCCTGGCTTCCAGGGAGCAGTTGAAAAAACTGTATGGGAAACGTTTCTCACCGGAAGTGATGGGGATTGAAGTCAAATCGGCAGATGAACGTTTCTCCCAGAAACTGTTTGACGTGATTGAACGGAATATCTCCAACGAAAAGCTGGATGTCGAATTATTATGTACGGAGATTGGTATCAGCCGGGCAAACTTATACCGCAAACTGAAGTCCATCACCGAACTTTCTCCGATGGAACTAATCCGCAACAAACGTTTGGAGATGGCTGCGAAATTATTAAAAGATTCGGAAATGAATGTTTCCGAAATTGCAGTCCATCTGGGATTTAATAGTCATTCTTACTTCTCGAACTCCTTTAAGGCATTTTACGGTTATACCCCGACTGAGTTTGTACAGATAAAAGATCATTCGGAATAGAGTAACTGATAAATTTGTATCACATTCCTGTCACTTTTGTATCAATCTATTCATATAGAATAATTTAATACTAAATTGGAAACCTATTTTCTTTTGTGAAAAAGGGAATACTTTTCTTTGTGAAATTGAATTTGTTGAAATTTTGAGTCTAATTAAATCCATGATTGAATGAAAAAAGAAATCAAAAGGACCACACAATCGCTCTGGCGATTACTATTATTAATGGTGGTGTTTAATTCGAGCCTAAGTTTGTTTGCGCAAACACAGACTATTTCCGGAGTCGTTTTAGATGAGTTTGGCGACCCGATGATTGGGGTGTCGGTACTGGTAAAAGGAACAACCACAGGGATCATAACAGATGTAGACGGGAACTTTGTCGTTTCGGCTAAAATCGGGGATATTCTTTTGGTTAAGTATCTAGGGTACAAAGACCACGAAGTGAAAGTGATGAGTAATGCACGCCTGAAAATCAGTCTTCAGGAAGATACTCAGAATCTGGATGAAATTGTTGTTGTTGGTTACGGAACGCAGAAGAAAGTGAATCTGACCGGTGCCGTATCTGCTGTGACCGGTGAAGAAATAGCGAAACGTCCGGTTGCCAATACATCGACGATGTTGCAGGGGCAGATGCCGGGTTTACGTATCACTTCCGACAGAGGACAACCAGGTAATGAAAACGTTCAGATTCGTGTACGTGGACAGGGTACCTATTCAAGTGCCGGTTCCAACCCATTAATCCTGATTAATGGAGTCGAGGGAGACTTGGCCTCCCTTGATCCGAATATTATTGAAAGTGTTTCTGTTTTGAAGGATGCTGCTTCTGCTTCTATTTATGGATCGCGTGCAGCAAATGGTGTAATCTTGATTACTACAAAAAATGGTTCGGAAACAAAAGACCGCGTTTCTATCCGTTATAACGGAAACTTTGCGATTCACAATCCGACAAGCCTGTTGGATGTAATTTGGGATTCTCCTACGTACATGAAGTATTTCAACATGGCGAAAGATAACTCCGGTGCTCCGGCAACTGATCGTTATTCACAGGAAATGATTGCTAATTATACCAATCCGTCCGATCCGAACAAATACCCGAGTTTCGATTGGGTTGATTATATGTTCAGTGCGGCTTTTGTTCAACAACACAATCTGAATATTTCCGGAACTACGGGTAAAACTTCTTATAACGCTGCTTTAAGTATGATTAATCAGCCGGGAACAATGAAAGGTCAGGAATTTAAACGTTATAATGCTACGTTGGATTTGACTTCACAGGTGAACGACTGGGTACGCTTCGGTATGTATTTTACTGGTAGCCGCAGCAATCGCCAGGAAACCCGTCAGGGGGATACGGATGCTTATCTGTCGACAATTTCGCAGGCTCCGACTTATATGCCCTGGTTGCCGGATGATGGAACAGGTATCAGACGTTATACATCAAAGGCTTTTACTTTTGAAAGTAACAACAAGAATATGCCGGCTATCGTTGAAACAGAAAACTTCAAGAATTATATTAATACGGATGTGAACGTACAGGCTTGGCTGGAAGTAAATCCGGTTAAGGGCTTAAGTTGGTATACCAAAGGGGCTATGCGTTATAAGCAACAACATGTAAAAGACTGGGGAGCACTTCCGACACCGGTTTATTTCTATCATGATGGTGTTCAGAATGGTACTTTAAATACGAATGGTACGGGTTTGACCAGTACGATGGATAATAGTTCTTACTATAATTTATATACTTATTTGAAATATGACTGGGTAGCCCCTAATAAGGAACATGATTTTTCTGTAATGGCTGGTTACAACTTGGAATATTATAAATTGGATAACCTAAAAGGTTATCGCCAAAATTTCGATTTCCCGTTACATGAATTGAATGCCGGAAGCTCTTCCGTTCAGACAAACGAAGGTAAATCGGAAGAGTGGGGTATCATGTCTGCTTTCTTCCGTGCTAATTATGCGTATAAGCAGCGTTACTTATTGGAAGTGAATGCCCGTTATGACGGTTCTTCACGTATCTCACCCGATTCCCGCTGGGGTATATTCCCTTCTTTCTCTGTGGGATGGCGTATAACTGAAGAAGAATGGATGAAGAGTCTGGATTGGACCTGGCTGAATAGCTTGAAGATTCGTGGTTCATGGGGTATACTGGGTAACCAGAATATCGGATTGTATTCTTATTATGCTTTGGTTACGACCGGTAAAGATTACAGTTTTGACAATTCAAATCTGCAATCAGGAGTGGCACAGACTGCTATCAGTAACCGCGATTTGAAATGGGAATCGACTTCTTTGGGTGATTTTGGGATCGATATCACGGCTTTCAATGGCTTTAATATCACATTTGACTGGTATAGAAAGAGAGCATACGATATTCTTCGTGGAGCACAAGGTAATTCTTTGTTAGGATTAACTCCTCCGAATGTAAATCAGGGTGAGATGGTAAACAAAGGTATTGAAGTAACGTTGGCCTATAATGGATATATTCGGGAAGGCATTTTTAAAGGTATGAGCTATAATGCAGGTGTATTCTTCGATCGCACAAGAAATGAGCTGACGAAATATGGTGCCGATTTTATCGATTCTTCCAAAGGTTTGATCTATAAAGAAGGATTACCTTATGAATCGTTTTACGGATATAAAGCAATCGGTATTTTCAAGGACGAAGCAGATGTTTCCGGCTCTCCTAAACAGTTTAATGACAAAACGTTGCCGGGTGATATTAAATATGCCGATATCAGCGGCCCCAATGGAGTTCCGGACGGAATTATTGATGAGAATGACCGTATGGTGCTCGATGGTCGTACTCCGGATTTCGAATATACAGTGAATCTGGGTGCCAACTGGAAAGGTTTCGACCTGTCATTGATGGGACAAGGTGTACAAGGTGTAAAGCATTATGCTACTGCGTGGGGATTGCGTCCATTCTATCAAGGAACACCTATCTCGCAGGATTATATAGACAATATGTGGACAGAAGAGCATACCGATGCTAAATATCCGCGTTTATATTTTGCTGATATGGGAGGAACAAAGAACCAGCGTGAAAGTACTTACTGGTTACATAACGCATCTTATTTCCGTTTGAAGAACCTGACATTCGGTTATACGTTGCCGAAAGCGCTGACCAGCAAGGCAAAGATTGAACGTTTGCGTTTCTATTTCTCTGGTGATAATCTGTTGACATTTAGTAAATTTCCACAAGGGGGTGACCCGGAACGTAATTATAGTTCGACCAAAGGTACCCGTTTGGTATTTTATCCTCAGAACCGTATAATCTCATTTGGTGTAAACCTTGAATTTTAATTAAAAATAAGTAGTTATGAAAATAAATAAACTATCATATATATCCTTGTTGGTTGCCGGTATGATGACTGTATCTTCTTGCTCAGATATTCTGGATACACCTCCGACGACCTCTCCGTCAGAAGCTATTTTCTGGCAATCCAAGTCTGATTTCAACTCTGCACTGGCGGGTTGTTACGAAATTATGCAGGCAAAAACTTTATCTCATGGGATGATTGTTTTCGACTGCCTGACGGATAATGCTTACGGAAGTTCCGGTTCTAGCTATGTCTATCAGTCGTATCTGATACAGGCTGATAACCTGGACCCGTCGATGGGTGGTTTTGTTCCTGATCTTTATAAAGAAGCTTATGCTGCCATAACCCGTTTGAATATATTTCTTTATCAGTTGAATAACTATCAGGGAGGGGATATGAGCAGTGTGCGTAATCAGTATGAAGGTGAGGCTTTATTCCTTCGTTCCTATTGTTATTATCTGCTTTATTTGTGTTACGGTGAGGTTCCGTATCCAACAGTTCCGCTGGATATAACAACTCAGAACATGCCGAAAGAAACGCTTGATAATGTCTATAAGAATCTGACATCCGATTTACAGACGGCTATCGATAAGATGGATGATAAGACTTTCAAAGGTGCCGGTGGTCATGCTACCAAAGGTGCTGCAAAGGCATTGAAAGCCCGCGTATTAATGTACCATGCTTATGGTGATGGTGGAAAGATCGCTAATCGTGATGAAGTGCAGGAAGCTTATAATCTATTGAATGAAATCAAAGGATATTCATTGGCTGAACGTTATGCCGATAACTTTACTTATGATGCACAGGAAGGTTGTCCGGAGATCGTTTTCTCTATAAAGTTCCTGGCCCCGAATGATTATAACAATTTCGATCACATATACGGAAACTATTCTCCGGCTCGTCCCGTTGACAATCTGATTAAAGAGTATGAAGATGGAGATAATCGTCTGGGACAGATCGTTGCTTTTGATGATAAATATCAATGGCCGGGTGGTGAAGTTGTATCATTGACCAGAAGTGATTTGAAGAAGGCAATGATAAAATGGCTGACTCCTATGTTGAAAGATGGTGAAATGTGGCAGGCTAGTACCCGTAGTGAGCAGGACTGGGTGTTCTTGCGTTGGGGTGAACTTTTGCTGTTGAAGGCTGAAGCTGCTAATGAACTGGGCATTTCCGGTGCTGCTGAAATGGTAAATCAGATTCGCAAGCGTGCGGGATTAGCTGATTTGGCGGCAAATCTGACTCAGGACCAGTTGCGTGAAAAGATTCGTCACGAACGCCGTGTGGAAACTCCGTTCGAGTTAATCCGTTATTATGATATGAAACGTTGGAGGATCATGGATAAACTAAATGGTCTTGAACTCGATCCGTTATTGGCCGGACATGTAACAGCCTGGTCGAAAGCACATGAGTATTTACCGTTGCCACAGGATCAGGTTGATTTCTCTAATGGAGTTTTGATACAGAATCCGAACTATTAATCGTTCGTCAATAATTTAAGTATGGGTGAGGAGCCTCGCCTCTGTTGGCGGGGCTTCTTCTTACGTCTTTAGTCAGTTTGAAATACAGAGATAGATATTTATGGATAAGAAACTAATTATTTTATCAGCTTGTCTGGCTTTTTCGCTTTCTGCTTTTTCTCAGAAGCAGAAGAAACAGGCACCTCTTTCCTGGTCGGAAAAGATTGCCGTAGCAAAGCAGAATGCTTATGAGCAAATGAGGAATAACTGTCTGCCGGTAGTATCCAAAGTCATAAAGGCGAAAAATGCAGCCGAGAAATTCACAGCCGATGTTACCGGGCTGGATGAAATGGTACTTTATTCCTGGGGAACAGTCGACGGTACTGCCGACGACCAGGCCGTATGGGCAAATGCACGGTTGATAGCTGCCGACGGTTCATCTGTCTGGCTGAATGACCTGAAAGATACATTTAAGGATACCGGTACAGGGCGTCTGGTCTTTAATGCCAATGCTAAAGATGTTCCGGTTGTTATGAAAGGAAAAATGTATGATCGGACGATCATGGCAAATGCGAATGCACAGATTGTCGTTCCTTTAGATAAAAAATATGTCCGTTTTGAAGCTGAGATCGGACTGGAAAACCGTTCCTCGGCGGGAACAGTTGTTTTCCGCTTGCAGGGGATAACGGGAAAAGAGTTGTCCGAAGATATTATTGCCGGTTTTCCGGCTGAAGCGACACAGTTTCTTCCGTTTGCCGGAAGTGACATGAAAGCGTTGGTTACGACTTACAATGCCGATATAGAAAAACATATAGCCCAATCCGTTGTCGACCTGTTGACGGATAAAAGATATTTTACAACCTGTATTACTGCTGCCGGCCAGGAAAAAGAGCTGGACAGACAGGTGGTCGTTTACCTGGATATAGCACAGGATGCTATGAAGGTATACGAATTGCAGGAGTCTCTGAGTTGGCTGAATTTGCGGGCCATCGAAGAGGCATTTAATGATATGAAACGTAACAAATCGTTTGACCAGGCTGTTAACCAATCCCGACTTTCCACATTAAAGGGATTGGTCAATAAAGGTTTTTCCGGTATATATTCAAACGATGAAACTACTATAAAAGAAGCTAAACATGCCTTACAGTTGAAACATGATATATTGTTGGCAAACCCAGAACTGGATATCGACAAATTGATCGTCGGTCGTTATCATATAGGAACTAACGCCCGTCAGATCAATCCTCGTGCTCTGGGAACGCAGAACAACAACTGGTCGAACCAGACTTCTGCCGCCCGTAGCGGATTTGATGCGGAGATTGTGGTATTATCGAACCTGCGTGGCGATATTCAGTCGCGTACTATTTTTAAACCGGATAACGGATCATCCCTGCCTGACCTGAAACTACATTGGAATGCAGATCGTGTTATGTTCTCCATGGTCGATACCGACAAGCGCTGGCAAGTTTTTGAAGTTGGGTTGGATGGGAAAGGTTTGAAGAAACTGGTCGAATCGCCGGAGAAAGATCTGGAGTTTTTTGATGCTACTTGGCTACCTTCCGGAAAAATCATTGCGATATCCAATATCGGTTATAATGGTGTCCCGTGTGTAAACGGTAACGACGAAGTCGGTAATATGTGTTTGTATGATCCGAAAGACGGCTCATTGCGTCGCCTGACATTCGATCAGGACGCCAACTGGTCGCCTGTACTGATGAATAACGGGAAGGTGATGTATACCCGCTGGGAATATACTGATCTGACGCATTATTTCTCCCGTTTCGTGATGCATATGAATCCGGACGGAACGGAACAGAAGGCACTTTACGGTAGTGGTTCTTATTTCCCGAACAGTACATTTGATGCAAAACCGCTTCCTGGACAGGCATCAGGTTTTATAGGTATTATCTCCGGCCATCATGGTGTTACCCGTTCCGGTCGTCTGATCCTGTTTGACCCGTCTAAAGGACGTAAGGCTGAACAGGGAATGGTGCAGGAGTTGCCTTTCCGCGATCGTAAGATAGAACCGGTCGTAAAAGACCGCTTAGTGGATGATGTATGGCCACAGTTTATCAAGCCTTATCCATTGAACGATAAATATTACCTGGTAGCGGCCAAGTTGAATCCGAATGCGCTGTGGGGAATCTATCTGGTAGATGTATTCGATAACCTGACGTTGATTGCAGAATACGAAGGCGAAGGACTGATCCATCCGATTCCGGTCAGAACGACACCAGTACCTCCTGTTATCCCTGATCGTACGAAACCGGATACGAAGGAAGCGACTGTCTTTATTCAGGATATCTATGAAGGGGAAGGATTGAAAGGCGTACCGCGTGGTACGGTGAAAGCCTTCCGTGTGCTTTCTTACGAATATGCTTACAACAAAACACCATCCGATCATTGGGCACAGGGTGTACAGAGTGGCTGGGATATCAAACGCCTATTGGGTACTGTTCCGGTGGAAGAAGATGGTTCCGCCTTGTTCACCATACCTGCAAACATGCCGATCTCACTTCAGCCGCTCGATTCGTGCGGACGTGCCGTACAATGGATGAGAAGCTGGCTGACCGGTATGCCGGGTGAAACCGTTTCCTGTATCGGTTGTCACGAAGATCAGAACCAGATACCTATCCCGAAACGTGTGGTTGCATCGACAATCAAACCGCATGCGATCACCCTGCCGGAGGGAGGACAACGTCCGTTTACCTTCGAATTGGAAGTTCAACCGGTTTTGGATCGTGCTTGCATCGCCTGTCATAATGGCTCCAACAAACTGGCCGACTTTACCGGTGGCCGTATCGATGAATTTTCCGGATTTGGCAAAAGCTATCTGAACCTGCATCCTTATGTTCATCGTCAGGGGCCGGAAGCAGAAATAGAAGTCTTGAATCCGTATGAGTATCATGCATCTGCCAGTGATTTGATCAGGATATTGAGAACCGGACATCATGGAATAGAATTAACAGATAAGGAGTGGAAAACCCTTTATAACTGGATTGATTTTAATGCTCCCTATCATAGTAAGTTCAAAGCGAATCTTTTTAAAGGGGTAGAACAGATCAGTCGCCGTACGGAGCTGATGGAAAAATATGCCCGTTCAGGTGTAGATTGGCAGGCAGAGATACGTGATTATGCCGATTACCTGGGTAAACAGCCGAAACCCTCTCCCGTAAAACCGGAACGTCAGGAATATAAGGATAAAGAAGCGAAAGTAAAAGGCTGGCCATTTAATGCTGATGCAGCCAAGAGCATGTTGGCAAAAGACAAGGAGACAAAGAAAAGTATCGAACTGGCTTCGGGTATTGTCATGAACTTTGTCCGTATCCCGGCCGGTACGTTTGTAATGGGAAGCAACCGGATACATTCCGATTATTCGCCGGCCAACAAGCAGGAAGTAAAGAAAGCTTTCTGGATGGCAGAGATTGAAGTGAGTAATGAACAGTTCCGTACCGTTTTCCCGGATCATAACAGCCGCTTCATCAATCAGCTTTGGAAAGACCATGTACATGAGGGATATCCGGCAAACAATCCGGAACAACCGGCTATCCGTGTCAGTTGGGAAGAAGCCGTGGATTTCTGTAAGAAGTTGAGTGCAAAAACCGGATTGAAGGTAACCTTACCGACGGAGGTACAATGGGAATGGGCTTGCCGGGCCGGTAGTAGCAGTGACTTCTGGTATGGTGCATTAGATACTGATTTTGCTGCGTATGAAAATATGGCGGATAAGCAATTGAATAAATTAGCCGTAAGGGGAGTTGATCCCCAGCCGATGAGTTCAACTGATCCCTGGTATAAATATTATACTTTTCAACCGAAAGATAATAGGGTGGATGACGGTAATATGTTGATGGTGAAAGGTGGCGATTATCAGGCTAACCCCTGGGGGCTATACGATATGCAGGGGAATATTGCCGAATGGACCCGTTCCGATTATTTGCCTTATCCATACAACGAAAAAGAACAAGGACGAGGAACGGAAAAAGTAGTTCGTGGCGGTTCATGGATAGATCATCCGAAAACGGCAACAGCTTATTTCCGTAAATCTTATCTGCCCTGGCAGAAAGTACATAATGTAGGTTTCCGTGTGATTATTGAAGATTAAGATTATAGTGAGCGCTTTTAAACAATTTATAGTAGGATTGGTGGCTGGAGTAGCAGTTGTTTGTTGTCATGCACAAACGAAACTGCCTCCGGCCTGGCAATCCGGTTTGATAAAGATCAGTGATGAGGGTAGGTTGACTTATATACCCGATAAGGAGGGAAACACTATACCCGATTTCAGTAGAGTTGGATATCATCATGGCAATAAAAGTATTCCCTGTTATCCGGTTGTAAAAGAAGTATACCCGGTTAAGAATGGAGATAGCCGTGTAGTTATACAGCAAGCTATCGACGAGGTATCCTGTAGGAAGCCGGATGAGAACGGGCATCGGGGTACGATCCTTCTAAAGCGGGGCGTTTACCGGATAGCCGACTCTATAGTAATCAATAACAGTGGTATAATCCTTATGGGAGAAGGGGGGAATGTCAATGAAACCCGTTTGATCGCTACCGGTAAAAAACGACGTTCACTTATTCAGGTGAGAGGTTCCGGCTCTATGCAGGAAATGCAGGGAACAAGAATGAAGATAACAGACGATTTTGTACCTACCGGTACCCATTCGTTCCATATATCATCAGCAGATAGTTTCCGGGTTGGCGACCGTATAATAGTTTATCGTCCCGGCACTCAGGAGTGGATACATGCTATCAGGATGGATCAGATCGTGGAACGGAAAGGAACCCGCCAATGGACTCCGCAGGAATATAATTTGGCTTTTGAACGGGAGATTACCGGAATAGAAGGAAATAATATCTTTATCGACAATCCTGTCGTTATGCAGATGGATAAGAAGTTTGGAGGAGGCGAGGTCTATAAATATACTTTCGATGGGCGTATCAGTGAAGTCGGAATATCCGATATGTGTATAGAATCTGAGTTTGAAGATTACGAAGATCTTAAACATGGTTGGATTGCCGTCGAGCTGGATAAGGTAGAGAATTGCTGGGTAAAAAATATTACGGCCCGTTATTTTGCGTACTCGGCTGTCAGTTGCGAACGTTTTGCAAAAAATGTTTCTGTTATCGATTGTCGTTGCCTGGAACCGAAATCACTGATCACGGGAGGATATCGCTATTCCTTCAATAATTGGGGGCAGCAAAATCTCTTTATGAATTGTCAGGCGACAGAAGGCCGTCATGACTATGTCACCGGTGCGCAGGTTTGCGGGCCGAATGTTTTTTATAATTGCACGGCTTCGCAAACATTTGCCGACATTGGTCCGCATCACCGTTGGTCGATAGGCACATTGTATGATAATATCATTACTGATGGAGAAATAAATGTGCAGGACCGGGGACAAATGGGGAGTGGGCATGGCTGGGCCGGCGTCACACAGGTATTATGGAATTGCCGGGTGAAACGTGCTGCGGTACAGAATCCGTGGACTTCTGGAAAGAATTATTGTATCGGACTGAAAGGAGAGAAGTATTCCGGCCATTTTACGGATCGTCCCGAAGGTATGTGGGAAGGACAGAATGAGATCAATATCTTTCCCCGTTCTTTGTATGTTGCGCAGTTGATGGCACGCCAAAAGGAAAAAGATTTGTGCTTTTTAATCAAATAGGTAGTTAATAACGTGAAAGGGCGAACTCCATTGGAGTCCGCCCTTCTTTTTCAAAATGATATTATTCGTTCTCTATCAATAGTTGTCATTCTGTGTTAAAGAGCCTCCTACGTAATCGATTTCATTCTGTGGTATCGGATACGGATAGGTTTTGTCTGTAACGTGAGTTCCCGCTCCGGAGTATTTGCCTTCGGCTGTTTGACCGAATGCCTGCATGGTAGGAATAAAAACTCCCCAACGGAGCAAGTCATACAAGCGTAAACCTTCACATCCCAACTCGACTCTTCGCTCATGGCGTAAGGCTTTCTGCAGGTCATCAGACACTTTTACTTTGTATTTTGCGTTGAAAATATCTTCAGTGACTCGTTTATCATCGGTCAGATTGAATTTTCTCAGCTTTGCATAACTGTCTGTTGGGGAGGTGGTGACGAAAGCACGATGACGAACCTGGTTGATCAGATCTACGGCTTTTTGTTTATCGTCACCCGTTTCGATCAGACATTCGGCATACATTAACAGAACGTCGGCATAGCGGATATGATAAAAAGTCCAGTCCGTGTTCAATAAATCGCCGATAGGTCTTCTTGACCAGTCTGGATATTGTTTGCGGCTATGTTGTAATGAGAAATTATCATATCCGGAGTAATCATGGACTTCCTCTGTTCCATCCGATTTGACAAAGATATCTCCTGATGAAAGTATAGTGTGAACCAGACGCGGATCACCTACTTCATATTCATCTACCAGGTCGTAGGTCGGACATTCGCCTCCCCAGCCACCTGCTCCGGCACGTCCGATATTCATTTGAGGACAAACACTTCCTCCCGTATAATTCGGAACATAGGAACGTAAGGTTATAAATACAGCCTCTTTAGACATATACCCTTTAGCGGCACTATTAAACAAGGTTTCGTAATCATCGATCAGCTCGTAACAACCGGAGTCGACGACCGTTTTCAAATCAGTTTTCGCTGCTTCATAATTACCGTAAAACATATTTACTCTGGCTCTGAATGCTAAAGCTGCTTCTTTTGTGATACGTCCCAGTTCGGATGCGGGTAATGATTTGGCACTCGGTAGATTCGGCTCCGCAATAGCTAGCTCCAGATCGGAAAGGATAAACTTCATAACTTCCGCTTTATCGGCTTTTGTTATATCTCCTTTTTCACTTGCACTTAATGGCCTGTCTATGATAGGAATATTGGAAAACATCATTGCCAGGTCAAAATAATAGAAAGCACGCATAAAATAGGCTTCTGCTATCCAGCGTTTTTTCTCTTCGGTAGAAACCAGGGAACCTCCGGTTTTAATTAGCTGCGTTTCCGGAGTTATCAGTGACAAGAATACGTTGCAGGGAGAAATAGCCTGTTTATAACGATGATCCCAGAATTGTGTCAGTAAACTGCTGGTGGCGGTAGGATTTCCCCGGGTTACTTCTGTGATAACAGAACGGTCACCGGCATCGGAACCTCCTTTGGAACAGTCGTCTGTCAACTGATCGCCAAGGTCAAACTTCATGGTCTGATAATCCCACTGGTTTAATATAGGTTGATAACAGTTTATCAGAAGTTTGAAGCCCGCATCTTCCGTACTCAGATACGTTGTTTCGTCGAGTGATCCTAAGGTTGGCCTGTCCAAGAAATCGGAGTTACAACCCGCCATTAGAAGACTTATGGCTACTGTCGATGCAAATAATGTACATTTATTTAATATTGATTTCATAATACAGTCATTTTTAAGATTAAAGCTTTAGACTTATACCAAACATAAATGTTCTTGGCTGCGGATAAAATCCCATATCACATCCTTTGTATTGAGGATTGTTATTAATCTCCCCGATTTCCGGATCAAGTCCTGAGTATCCGGTAATGGTAAATAGATTTTGTGCAGCAACGAATACACGCAGGTTATTGATCGTAATCTTTTTGGTGATGGCAGAAGGGATTGTATAACCTATTTGCAGATTTTTCAAACGGACATAAGAACCATCTTCCACATACCAGTCTGACATTTCCAAGTTCATGCGGCTATCGGCATCGATACCGAAATTCTTATTCGTACTACCCGGGCCGTTCCAATAGGTTGTCAGGATATCCTTCGGGGCATTATACCATCCTGTTCCCGAATAAATATCATATTTCAAAACATTCAATAAGTCGTTGCCGACAGATCCTTGGAAGAAGGCTGAAACATCAAAACCTTTATATTCGGCGGACAAGGTTAGGCCGAATGTGAAGTCCGGATGTGGATTACCGGTCATGGTGCGGTCTTCGTCATCCAGTTTACCGTCTCCGTTGAGATCTTTAAATTTCAGGTCACCCGGTTTAGCTCCCGGCATAACTACCTGGCCATTGTTTTTGTAATTGTCGATTTCTTCCTGTGTCTGGAATACTCCGTCTGTTTTATATCCATAGAAATAACCGATCGGTTTACCCGGTTCTGTCATGGTGTAGCTATAATAACCCAGATGGATTCCTTTACCGGGGATATTGGCTCCGCTACCAAGACTTTCTACCTTATTGCGATAAGTGGAAATATTTCCATCGATAGAATACTTGAAATCTTTTCCGGCTTTGCCGTTATATCCTATTGTCAGTTCGATACCTTTATTACTTACACTACCGGCGTTCATCCACGGGATATTGGGAAATCCTAGACTGCTGGGAACCGGAACCTGTACAAGCATATCCTGTGTCTTACGGTTGAAGTAATCGAAACTGGCATGTAGCGATCCATTGAAGAAGGCCAGGTCTAAACCGAGGTCTAATTGCCGGGTGGTTTCCCATTTTAAATCCTGGTTACCGACCTGGGTACGACCACCATACAGGATGGTTTCATAAGGATTACCAAAAAGGTAATAGCTGCCATTTCCGTAGGTATTCAAATAGGCACCGTCTGAAATAGTCTGGTTTCCGATTTCTCCCCAACCAGCTCTTAGTTTGCTGAGAGATAACCATTCGAAATCTTTCATGAAGCTTTCTTCCGAGAAGTTCCAACCGGCAGAAACGGACGGGAAGCAACCCCAGCGGTTACCGTCTGCAAAGCGGGATGAACCGTCCCAACGAATATTGGCAGTCAGCATATAACGGTTGTCAAATGAATAGAATACACGTCCGAAATATGAATTCAGGGAGTTGGTGACAGAATATCCGCTGGCTCCCGGATTGAGTGTACCGGCGTTAATGATTTGCTGGCTCGGATCGTTATTGACCATTCCCTGTTTGGATGCACCGATGTATTCGTAGCGTTTCTTTTCGGCCGAGGTTCCTATCATTGCACTGACTGAGTGTTTGTTGAACTTTTGATTGTAAGTAAAATAGTTGTCGAACACCCAATAATCGGTATTGGAAACACCCCTGCTTACGGTTGCATAGGTACTGTATTCATCTCCATCCAGATAATACTTGGGAGTAAAGCCATCGCTTTGGTTGCGATTCAGGTCAAGTGCGATACTGGATTTGAATGTCAGGAATGGGAATAGTTTGAATTCTCCGGAAACATTCGATTTCGTTGCTATGCCATGCCATTTGTTTTCAGCCATGCGATCTACCTGGGCAACTGTATTAGGTTTGTTTGAGTAAATGACACCGGTATATCTGGACCACGGATTTGTCGGTTCATATCCACCCATAATACGTGTCTGCAGGAAATCGGGAATATCGACCAGATTATCTCTGTATACAGGAGTGATCGGGTCGGCACTGATCGTACTGAATACTGTGGCGGTATAAGAGTTGTTTTCATCCAGGTTTCTTCTGGATTCATAAATCACGTTGATGTTTGCCGATAAATTCAACCATTTGGTTACTTCCGAGTCCATGTTCAGACGGCCGGACAAACGTTCGTAGTCGGAACCTCTCAAAATACCATCCTGTTTCATGTATCCGAAACTGGTGCGGTATCTCATTTTATTCAAGCCACCTGAGAAAGCCAGGTTATAATTCTGGTTAACCGCTTCCGACGGTTTACGGGTGGTTTCGTCCCACCAGTCTGTACCTGCTCGTCCACCGTTCTTTTCGAGGAAGGAGAGGATCTGTTCCCGTTTCTCCGGTGTGGAAAAGTCGTCGATCAATGTTTTGCCGGCTGCTGTGTAAGCACGATTCTTATATTCCATAAATCCTTCGGCATCTAATACGTCATAACGTTTGGGGATACTTTGGAAACCGATATTCATATCGAATTCGATATTGCTCCGGTAACTTTCGCCGGACGCTCCGCGTTTGGTAGAGACAAGTATAACACCATTAGCGGCACGTGCTCCGTAGATAGCCTGGGCGGATGCATCTTTCAGCACTTCGATACTTTCTATATCGCGTGCATTCAGCCAACCTATATCATCCTGCGGTAATCCGTCCACTACATATAACGGATTATTGTTGTTGATGGTACCGACACCACGGATACGTACGTTACCCAACGAACCCGGGCTACCGGAACTGGAGGTGATGGTTACACCTGCTGCTTTTCCTTGTAAGGCATCTGCGGCACTACGAAGAGGAAGGTTCGCTATATCATCTCCTTTTACTTGGGTAATAGCTCCGGTCAGGTCTCTTTTCTTGAAATGACCGTAACCGACCACTACTACTTCTTCCAGTTTCTGGGTGTCTTCCGACAACATGATATCCAACCGGCTTCTGTTTCCTGCATTTATACTTTGCTGTACATAACCGATGTATGAGAATTCAACAATTGCATTGTCCGGGACATTATCAAGCAGATAATTTCCATCTACATCTGTCATAGACCCCAGTGTAGTACCTTTTACTATGACATTTACTCCGATCAGGGCTTCTCCGTTCTGGTCGGTCACTTTTCCGGATATTCTTTTTTTATCCTGATTAACCGATTCGACCGGGGCCTCTTTAATTTTCTTATTTGTCAGAACGACATGGTTCTTTACGATCTTATAAGTGATATCCGTATCCCTGAACATATCGTTCAGGACATTTTCAATAGGACTATCCTGTACCTTGATATCCACCTTATCGTTTACATCGATCTGGTTATCATTGTAAAAGAATTTGTAATCGCTTTGATTTTCTATCGCTTTAAAGACATCAGAGATCGTTCCTTTGGTAATACTTAGTGAGATCATCTGGGCGGATGTTGCCGCTACGTTCAGTTGGAAGATAATTAAGCACAAACCTATTATAGTAAACTTCTTTAAAGTACTCAATTGGGCGCTTCCTGAACTCCCTGCATGATTTGCCATAATTTGTATATTTAAGATTAGTAATTATTTATAAACACAACGATCAGGACCGTTACCGGCCTGTAAAAGATTTTATGATTGTTCCATAGGCTATTTATTTTAGGAGATTAAAACTTTGTTTTATTTAATAATTATCGTATCCTGCGTGGCCTGATACTGAATACCGGTATTTGTCTTGATCACATTGAGTATCTGAGTCAGATCTTCGCTGTTTCGGAAACTTCCGCTGAATTTGAACTTCTTGATCTTTTGATTGTCATATCTGAATACGACATTATAATTTCTTTCCAGCAGTTTGGTTATATCCTGCAGATACATCATCTCGAAAGAGAGATAACCGCCTCTCCACTGCGCAAATAGTTTTTTGTCATAAGGGGTTACCTCTATTTTGTTTCCGCTTTTGTAATAAATGGCGACCTGATTGGGGGCAAGCATGATCTGCTGCTTGGTCAATGTCGGTTGCACGGCAACTTTTCCACTGAACAGGGTGGTGATCAGTTGGGTATCTTCCGGATAGGCAGATATATTGAATGCTGTGCCGAGGGCTTTTACATCGATTCCGTTTGTCTTGACGATAAACGGCTTTTTCTCATTCCTGGCTACTTCGAAATAAGCTTCCCCGCTTAAATGGATATTGCGGTTGGACCGTCCGTAATCTTCTGCATATTGGATTGTCGTGCAGGAGTTAAGCCATACTTTTGTTCCGTCGGGTAATTGCAAATAGCTTTTTTCACCTTTCAGTGTGACCAGTTTATATGTTCCGGTTTCTGTTGTATTTTTCTGGTCGATAAAGAAGATGGTTGCCAGCGAAATGCCGAAACCGATAAAAATAGCTGCTGCATACCGGAGGGCGAGCAAGAATGTTTTTTCTTTTTTGGGGGTGGGAGAGTTGTTCGGTTCCGATGTCGGTAGCGACGATAACAGGCGTTCCCATTCATTGCCTACAACCACTTCATCGTTCAGACTTTCTTCGATTATATCTTTGATGTATTCCTTCATTTTTAGTTTTTCTTTTTCTCTTTTATAAGTATGACACATCCGAAGGGTGAGCTACTTACAAGACTGATTCATTTTGTGTTATAAATTTGTTAGGAGGCCAGATAATCTTTCAGGTTATTTTTCAGGATTTTGAGAGCCCGGTAGATTTGTGTTTCCACTGTCCGGACGGAGATGGCCAGCTGATCTGCTATTTCCTGGTTCCTGAGGCCGTCTATACGGCTTAACCTGAAGATCGATTTACATTGATCCGGTAATTGTTCGATCGTATTTTCCATTATTTGTTCTATTTCCTGCATTGTCAGTTCTGAGTGTGGATTTGCATCCCCGGCAATTTCTGTTTTCTGACCGGAATCGTTGTTTTCGATGATTGCTGTTGTTTTCATAGTTCGTATATAATTTAAACATTCATTTTGAACAGATCGGTGTAAATAGGCATTTAAGGAGGTATGGATATCTATTTCTTCTCTTTTTTCCCAGAAACGGAGAAAGACATTTTGTAACAGGTCTTTTGCAATCTCGGGATCGTAAATGAATTTACGGCAGTGAACATATAATTGGATATATACTACATGAAACAGCGTATTAAATGTAGAAATATTTCCAGCCTGGATCTGCGCAATTATTGTTTCATCAGATTTCATTGTAGTTTGAATGTTTGAAATCGTTTTACTTACTGTTTTTGATGATTGACGGGTATTGCCTGCGAAGTCCCTAGGGGAAGTAGTCCCGGACTTCGCAAGCAATTTAGTTTTGCAGATCATAAAATTTCATCTGTCACCTGATTGAAATACTGAATGCATTTTTTGATGTCGGGAACAGAATTATCCCAGTTATATTCATATTCGATGGAGAATACGCCTTTGAATTTCTGTGATTGTAATTCTTTCAACATACCTTTGACATCAAGTATACCGGTTCCCCAGATTACATCATGTTGTTCTTTCTCGCCGGCTTTTTTAGGCGCGATATCTTTGAAGTGAAGGGAGATCAGGCGCCCTTTCAGCTTCTTCAGACATTCAATCTGATCCAATCCTTCCCTGCGCCAGTGACCGACGTCGGCACAGGAACCGAGCGAGTGACTACGGCTGGATATCGCTTGTAACAGATTTTCCGGTTTCCAGTAATCAGAAGGCTGGGGATGGTTATGTACGGATATTTTGATTCCATACTGTTTTGAGAGTTTCTCTACCAGGTCCCAGTCCTCGAGAGCCGGTTCGCAAGTGATGAATTCCATATCCATCGCTTTGGCAAAGCAGAACATCTTTTCCCAGTCGGAAGATTTCTCTG
Source organism: Parabacteroides timonensis (assembly GCF_900128505.1). Taxonomy (NCBI): domain Bacteria; kingdom Pseudomonadati; phylum Bacteroidota; class Bacteroidia; order Bacteroidales; family Tannerellaceae; genus Parabacteroides; species Parabacteroides timonensis. The sequence continues at coordinate 1,937,385 of NZ_LT669941.1, read as the reverse complement.
CGACATAAACGCCTGTTCCGATAATTTTTATGCCTTTGGAGGCTGCCAATTCTTTCAGTTCCTTCTGGGTTTGGCTATCCAGGTTGAAATCGAAAACCCGGTCGCCCCATGTACCGCCCAGTTTATGTCCGGGATATATTTCTATATATTTCAGACCTAATTGCTGGGTTTTGTCGAATGCCTCTGTCAGGGAAAAGAGATGGAAGCTATAGGATTGTATTCCCAGGCGCCAGCCGTTTTTTTCGGCTTTGGTCTGTGCCTGAGCCGAGAAAGCCAGCAGGCAACAAACCATTGTCAATAAGCTGTTGAATATTCGTCTTATCATAATTTATTCATTCTATTTGAGTTATTTAGGCATGTCAGGTAAAGAGAACCCGTTATTATAGGTATGCTTGATCCATTCGTTGGCCATTTCAGCTGCATTGAATTCGGCAAAACGACGGTCGAAGCGAGGATCGCCATCTATTACCTTGAAATCGTCTACCGTTACGATCTTTATTTTGTCGGTCGGAGATATATTGGTAAAGCGCATATTCTCGCCATCCCATTGCAGTTCCCGGTGTAAACCTTGCAAACCGGACAGACGCACAGCAAGAACCCCCATCACGACCATTTCATTGAACGGACCGGAGAACTGGAAATTGGAAGAAGCTTCCGTCCTGTTTTCCGGCGATTCTTTACAAGCCCGTATCCAATCCTGTTCATGGGCATTGGTCGACCAGATATCACCGTTGCCTCCCTTGATTCGTGGGATAGTCGGTTTAGGCTGGTTGAAATGTTCCATGGCGGAAATGGGTAATAGGGTCGGATTCATTCCGTAACAGCCGGTCATGATCTTTCCTTTGGTACCGACAAAGATGATACCCCCATTTTCATCTCCCATCATCTGACCGTCTTTCAATTCTTCAGGGCGGGGAGGCATCAGGCCGCCATCGTACCAGTAAACTTTTACTTCCGGCATTTTGACGCTTCCCTTTGCCGGACGTGCCGGGAAAGTATAAGTAACGATCTGAGCATGAGGCGGAGAATATAAATTACTTAAGGTCGAGCTACCGATAACACTGGTCGGATATTTCAGGTCGAGTGCCCAGTAGAGCGGATCCATGATATGACAGGCCATATCGCCTAATGCACCTGTTCCGAAATCCCACCAGCCACGCCAGTTCCAGGGTGTATATACCGGATTATAAGGACGTTTCTGTGCCGGGCCGATAAAGAGATCCCAGTCCAAAGTCTTCGGACATTTAGGCATATCTTTAGGCTGCATTAGTCCTTGCGGCCAGATAGGACGGTCGGTCCAGCAATGTACTTCATATACTTCACCGATGATACCAGCCTGTATCCATTCAGCGATCTGGCGGCACCAGTCGAATGAATTGCCTTGGTTACCCATCTGTGTGGCTACTTTATATTTCTTGGCCAGCCTGGTCAGTAAACGCGATTCGTAAACAGAGTGGGTAAGCGGTTTTTGTGTGTAGCAATGTTTACCTAACGTGATGGCATGGGCGGTTACGCCTGCATGAGTATGGTCGGGGGTAGCCACCATCACCGCATCGATCGATTTGCCTATCTCGTCGAACATCACACGCCAGTCTTTAAAACGTTTGGCGTTCGGGTAATCTTTAAAGGTCTTGTCGGCATAATGCCAGTCGACGTCACAGAGTGCCACGATGTTTTCCGTGTTCATATTCGCCAGGTTACGCCGTCCCATACCGCCTACGCCGATACCGGCAATATTCAGTTTGTCACTTGGAGCCGTATGCCCGAAAGTTCTGCCGAGCACGGATCCCGGAACGATAGTCAGACCGGCCGCAGCCACAGCCCCGGTCTTCAGGAAACTTCTTCTTGAAATGTTTTTCATAACTATTATTATTAAAGTAAACGATATGATTATAATGTAGCCAGGCGGAGGTTACGCCATAGAACCTTAATACCTCCTCCATCATGTATCTGAAGAGCGATGCGTCCTTGTCCGGCACCGATTTTTTCGTCCCGGATATTTATCATTTCTTTTCCATTGAGCCAGGTTTGTACGTTATCTCCCTGTACTCTGACCCGCAGGGTATTCCAATCCCCGTATTTCAGGATATCTTCTTTTTCATCCGGTATCTGTATCAACCATCCGCGGCCGTACGATTCATAGACACCTCCGGTATCGAAGCCCGGAGGAGCAACTTCTACCTGCCATCCGTTCACTTTCACATCTTCTTCCACGAACGAACGGATGAAAACACCGGAGTTTCCGTCCGATTCTTGTTTGAATTCGACAGTAAGGTCGAAATCGTCATAATATTCTCTGGTGGCCAGGTAACCATATTGTTTATCAGGGCCGCTTTCACATATTAAAAGACCGTCTTTGACATACCATGACTCGGTACCGTATTTATCCCAGCCATCCAGGTTTTCTCCGTTGAATAAGCTGACTTCTTTTGTTTTGCGAGGAAGTTCTTTTATCTTAATGTTACGGAACCAGGCGGGATATCCATGATCCTGCAGGCAGATCAATCCTTTGTGAGCCAAACCATATTCCGGAGCATGCGACCATTTTCCGCTGTTCTTCCGGTTGAACCAGTCGTCTGACCAGGCATCGAATTCGATAGTCTTTTCCCCGTTCATAAAATAGGTGACATGACCGTTATCGAAAATGATCTTGGAATTATTCCATTCTCCTGCCGGATTGATCTTGATTGTGGAGAAATCCGGTAAATACATGGCATAGTCCACGCCGCAACGTTGCCAGTCTTCCAGGGGTTCTGCGAAATTTATATCGTCGATCAGCTGATATTCGGGTCCGGTTACATAAGGAACTGCAAATTGAGGGCGTTCAACGACATGGTATAATAGTCCGCTGTTTCCTCCTTTAGAAATTTTCCAATCCCACGAGAGTTCAAAGTTCTCATATATTTTATCTGTCACTATATAGCCGCTAGCATCACTTCCGTGCCCGTTGGCTTGTATAGTTCCGTCTACCACCTCCCAGGGACCTGTGAGAGCTGTTCCGTTATAGTCCCGCCAACCGTCGAGGCTCTTTCCATCGAAAAGGAGTTGCCATCCTTCTGCTTTTTCTTTTTCTGTCAGGCTGTTGTTTTCCTGTGTGTTGCATGCGCTAAACACCGACATGATTACAGCAGCGAGAGATAAAAAGATTTCATTTGAATATTTCTCTGTTACCATTGTTTGAGTTTATTAAATGTTCATGATGTAAACTTTACTAGAGTGACAAAATTTGAGTTAGGCCTACTTACAACATGAATACCTTTTTTGTTTATTTTAACCAAAGGATAATGGGAAATATCCAAACTATGGTGAGGGGAAGAAAAGTAATGGAAATGTGTCTCCTATAAACCGATAGAGCTAAGGGTTATATAAAAAAAAGCCGCTCTTGTTATTTTTAGAGTCGGCTTTATAATCTGTGATTTATTTATCTTTCAGTAGGTCCGGTCGTAGGCGTGCAGTCCGTTCCTGTGCCTGTTGTAACCGCCATTCATCAATCTTCCGTTGATGGCCGGAGAGAAGGACGTCGGGTACTTTCCAACCTTTATATTCTGCCGGGCGGGTATAAACCGGAGGTGCCAGCAAATCATCCTGGAAAGAGTCGGAGAGGGCACTTTGTTCGTCACCGATCACCCCGGGGATTAAGCGTACCACTGCATCGGTAATAATAGCGGCTGCCAGTTCGCCGCCGGTCAGGACGTAATCACCGACAGATATCTCTTTAGTGATCAGATGTTCGCGTATCCGGTAGTCGATGCCTTTATAATGGCCGCATAGAATAATCATATTATTCAGTAGCGACATGCTGTTTGCCATGGGCTGGTTGAGGGTTTCTCCATCCGGGGATGTATAAATGACTTCGTCATATTCCCGTTCACTTTTTAAAGCAGATATGGCCCGGTCGATCGGTTCGATCTGCATGACCATCCCGGCTTCTCCGCCAAAAGGATAATCATCCACACGCCGCCATTTGTCGGTCGTGTAGTCTCTTAGGTTGTGCAGGTGTATTTCTGCCAGGCCTTTGTCCTGTGCTCTTTTTACGATGGAGCAATTAATCATTCCATCGATCATTTCCGGTAATACGGTCAGTATATCAATACGCATAGAAGTTCATTTATTTACGGTGCAAAATACGGTATTATTTTATAGTTATCAAAATTCTGTTGGTTCATAATATCTTTTTCTTACTTTTGTAATCAGAATCAAACGGCTGGTAAATCAACGGGTTTTGCAGGATTAAAGGTGGAATTCGGTATCAGCAAATAAATATATAATGAAAAACACACTAGGTATAGGGCATTTTATCGTATTATTGATTGCTGTCGCAATAGCCATTTTAATAGTGACTACCGCATATTCTTTTGTAAATGAAGGGGAAATAACATTTGTAGATGAAATAGAGAATGTAGAGACGGGTGAAAGTTTTTTGTCGGATGAACTGCATTTGTCGAATTCCAACGAATATAAAAGTTGGAAGAACACAACCGATACTACTTTTAAAAGTTTATATAACGGGAATCAGGCGGAAGACATCCTGGCGATGCGTCCGGATATGGTTATCCTGTGGGCCGGCTATGCTTTTTCTAAAAGTTATTTATCCCCAAGAGGACATATGTATGCTATTGACGATCTTCGTTATAGTTTACGTACCGGAGCTCCGCGGAAAGCAGGTGAAGGTCCTCAACCGGCTGCATGTTGGTCATGTAAAAGCCTCGATGTTCCGCGGTTGATGGGGGAAGTCGGTTCGCAAGGCTTTTATAGAAAGAAGTGGTACGACTGGGGATCGGAGGTTGTCAATCCTGTCGGTTGTGCCGACTGTCACGACCCCGAAAGCATGGAGTTGAGAGTGCCACGCCAGTTTTTGTCTGATGCTTTGAAACGGGGAGGTGATGCGATAGAGAATGCTTCCGAGCAGAAGATGCGTTCGCTGGTTTGTGCTCAATGCCATTCGGAATATTATCTGAAAGGAGAAGATAAAGAGATTGTTTTACCCTGGGACTCCGGCTATACGGTAGAAGCGATTGAAAACTACTATGACCGGATAGACTTTACGGATTATACCCATAAATTAAGTAGAACTCCCATGCTGAAAGCCCAGCACCCGGATTATGAACTGGCTCAAATGGGTATTCATGCCCGCCGTGGAGTCTCTTGCGGGGAATGTCATATGCCTTTTGTGGAAGAGGAGGAAAGAGGATATAATAATCATCATATCCAAAGTCCGTTGGCGATGATAAATAAAACATGCCAGTCCTGCCATCGTGAAAGTGAGGAAGAACTTCGTCAGGATGTATATACCCGCCAGAATAAAGTCATGGAATTACGGAATCATGTGGAGAAAGAATTGGTAAAGGCACATATCGAAGCCAAATGTGCCTGGGATAGGGGTGCAACGGAAAGCCAGATGCAACCGGTTCTTAAACTGCTTCGTAGTGCCCAGTGGCGTTGGGACTTTGCTATTGCTTCGCACGGCGCAGCTTTCCATGCTCCGCAGGAAGTAGAACGCATATTGGGGGACGGCCTGTATAAAACGATGCAAGCGCGGATGATAATCAGGGACGTATTGGATAAATACGGTTACGACGGAGAGGTTCCTATACCCGATCTTTCTACTAAAGAGAAAGCACAGAAATACGTCGGTCTGGATATCCGTTCGGAAATGGCAGCGAAAGACGAATTCCTGAAAACCGTCATACCGGAATGGATTGAAGAGGCCAAAGCCAATAAACGTTTTATTGAGGAGTATAGGGTAGCGAAATAGTGAATTTGCTGCCTTTCCCTTCTTCCGATTCGAGCAGGATCGTCCCGTTGAATGTTTTTATGATACTCAGGCTGATAGCTAATCCCAAGCCTGTTCCTTTGGCGAACTCATCCAGCTTTTGGAAGCGTTCGAACACCTGGTTTATTTTATCTTTAGGAATTCCCTTTCCGGTATCTTCAACTGAAAGTAAAATATGTTGATTGTCTGTGTCGTATTCATATTTGACTTTGATATATCCGTGCGATGTGAACTTGGTCGCGTTGTTGATAAAATTGGTCACCACCTGCGTCAGTCTGAAACGGTCTGTGTAGATGATAGCCGGCTTTTCCGGAGTTTCTTTGATCAGTTCAACCCCGTCAGGCATTAGTAACTTATGTGTATTGAAGATTTCATCTATCAGCTGGCTCAGGTCGCAGTCTGCATAAGTAAAAGAGATTTGCCCGGATTCGATACGTGATAAATCCAGAATGTCGTTGATCAGTTTAAGCAGTAGCGTATTGTTCGTGTTTATCAGGCTGATGAACTCGTCCTTTTCTTCCTTGTCCAATTCCATATCCGAACCCAGCAATTGGGAAAAGCCGACGATCGCATTAAGTGGCGTACGTATCTCATGGCTCATATTGGCCAGGAATGCAGACTTCATCTTATCCGACTCTTCTGCCTTTTTCAGGGCATTCATCAGGTCTAATTCCGTATCCTTGATTTGCTGGATATTGAGGCAAAGACCGTTTACTTCAACCGAATATTCATCGGTCGGTGATGACTTTATATTTTGCGCATACCTGAACTCCCACCATTCATGCCCTTTTTTATTGAAATCATATCTTCTTCTCGTTATTTGCCGGGAAGTGAAACCATGATCCAGCTTATAACGGTTAAGCAGGAAATCAGCCTGTTCATCTGCATGGATGGCATTGCTGAATTCTTCCGCACTGATCGGCTTTTCGGGCATATCCAGGTAATGATAGAATTCTTTATCGAAATAAAAGACTCCGTTTTTATAACAGAACGTGAAGATATTACCGCTTTCAAGGGCAAAAGACATGAACTCTTTTTCGTGTTTCAGGTTTTCCTGTATCTCTTTTTTACGTGTATTTTCCCTTTTGTATAATATCCGTTGGTAGATAATGATTATCAGTAACACTATACCTAATATTATACATGTACATATAATATATGACTGATATTGTACATAGAAAGGAATGTTTATAATCTCACTTCCGGCAGGAAGTTTACTGGGACTAATATCCCACTGGTCGAGAATTTTATAGTCGAAGATATACTTTTTTGCTGTTTCCGTAATTTGAGGGAAATCGCTTACTTCTGCTCCTTTCAATATATCGGCTATGCGGTTGGCTGCCACGATCGTTTGCCCTTCCAGGGTGGTCACATATCCTCCGATTACCCCGTAGTTATGACCGATCATTTCTGAAATAACGGAAAAACCCGGAAAAGAACTGAATCGTCCCAGGGAAAGTGTCAGGTAATCTCTCTTAACAGCCAGGTAAGCTTTGTTATAATAGTTCTCGCCCAGGCCTTTCAGTAATGACCGGGTCGATTTGCCGTTGATCGTACTGATATACATGGCATCCGGTATGATCTTTTTATCTTTGGGCAGTGAGATGCCGCTTTTCCCTGACAGCCGTATTTTTTCGGTAGAGAAGATATTATTTGTCTTGCAAATATCTTTTATCTGCTGATCCATATCATCCAGAATGATTTTATCTGAATAGATATCGTCGGTGACCCGTACCACGATACATTTCCCGATAAGCTGTTCGATCAGTTCGATATTCGTTTTATAATCCGGCTTGTCATGAAAACCAGTGATGTTGGGATACTTCTGAATAAATGATAGGTTGGGATAATTGACACCGGTAAAGACTACCGGAGTTGTTTTGACGGAAGGATGATCGCAGGTCAGTAATGCGTTCAGTGCCTGGTCGTCGTAGGCCAGGATAATGTCGGGATGCAGGGATGACAATGTATTCAACTTCTCATAGAGGAACATTTTTTGTTTCTTCTCTGTCTTTTTTATACAATCCAGGTAGATGGAATGCACTTCTGCCTGAATCTCTCTTTTCTGTAACTGGTCGGCAAATATTTTCTTTATTTCTTTATAGGCGGGGAACCCAGCTTCGTATGACTGGATTATTACTATCTGCTTTGGGCTGGTTGTTTGCTTGCAGGAGCTATTCAGAAAGCAAAACAGGACAAGAGTGAATATATATGGTACATGGAGAAGTCTATTTGACATTAGAATGTTGATTTAGTATATGTTTTTATCCCTAGTGTGTTACTGTTTATGACCTCGATCATTCATTTACGCCTCTAAATTAGACTGAATTTTTATATTGAACAAAGATTTAGGGTGTGAAATGTTATAATAACTGTTGATTTATATGGTTTTTTAGAATCGTGCAAGAATAAAGTCGGCACACACGTTGAATAATTATTCTATTATTTGTACTTTTGCCAGTCAAATTGCCGCTGGCGGTGAAAGCCACAGACGCATAGTAACTTGATTGAATAAATTTTAGAACAATGAATATATCTTACAACTGGCTGAAAGAGTATCTTGATTTCGATTTACAGCCTGAAGAAGTATCAGCAGCACTAACCTCTATCGGTTTGGAAACCGGCGGAGTGGAAGAAGTTCAAACTATCAAAGGTGGACTGGAAGGACTGGTTATCGGTGAAGTTCTTACCTGTGTGGAACATCCGAACTCCGATCACCTGCATATTACAACAGTAAATGTCGGTGGTGAAGAACCTTTGCAGATCGTTTGTGGCGCACCTAATGTTGCAGCAGGCCAGAAAGTGGTTGTTGCTGTTAACGGTACGAAACTGTATGACGGTGACGAAGTCTTTACGATCAAACGTTCAAAGATACGTGGCGTAGAGTCAAACGGTATGATCTGTGCAGAAGACGAGATCGGTATCGGAACAGACCATGCCGGTATTATCGTCCTCCCGGCTGATGCGGTTGTAGGAACTCCTGCCAAGGAATATTATAATGTAAAGAGCGACTATGTGTTGGAAGTGGACATCACTCCGAACCGTGTGGACGGAACGTCTCATTTCGGTGTTGCCCGCGACCTGGCTGCTTACCTGAAACAAAACGGTAAGCCGACGGAACTGAAACGTCCCTCTATCGACGCTTTCAAAATAGATGATGAAACCCCGGCTATTGAAGTCGTGGTAGAAAATACAGAAGCCTGTCCCCGTTACTCCGGTGTGACAATCAAAGGCGTAACCGTAAAAGAAAGTCCGGAATGGTTGAAGAACCGCCTGACTACCATCGGTCTGCGTCCTATCAATAATGTAGTGGACGTGACAAACTTTGTCCTGCACGAATTGGGACAACCTTTGCACTCGTTCGATGCCGGTAAGGTTAAAGGAAATAAAGTGATTGTGAAGACACAGCCGGAAGGAACGAAGTTCGTTACCCTGGACGGTGTTGAACGTACGTTGACCGATCGCGACCTGATGATCTGCAACACCGAAGATGCAATGTGTATCGGTGGTGTATTCGGAGGTCTGGATTCAGGTGTAACGGAACAGACTACCGATGTGTTCCTGGAATCAGCTTGCTTCCATCCGACATGGATTCGTAAGACAGCCCGTCGTTTCGGTCTGAATACGGATGCCTCTTTCCGTTTCGAACGTGGTTTGGATGCAAACAATACAATCTATGTATTGAAGCGTGCCGCATTGTTGATTCAGGAAGTTGCAGGTGGTAAGATTACCGGTTCGATCCAGGATGTATATCCGGTTCCAATGAAACCGTACACGGTTGAGCTGACTTATAATAAGATAAATTCACTGATAGGTAAGGTAATTCCGGTAGAAACGGTTAAGAGTATTCTGGATAGTCTGGAAATGGAAATCGTTTCTGAAACAGCCGAGGGATTGACTATCCATGTACCTGTTTACCGTATCGACGTACAACGTGATGTAGACGTGATCGAAGATATCCTTCGTATCTACGGATATAATAATATTGAGTTCAGCGATAGCGTGAAGTCGAACCTGAGCTACAAGACAGCAACAGACCGTAGTTACGATCTGCAAAACCTGATCTCGGAACAGCTTTGCGGTTCAGGTTTCAATGAGATCATGAATAACTCGCTGACCCGTTCGGCTTATTATGATGAGTTGACTACTTATCCGGTGTCTCACTGCGTCATGCTGATGAACCCGCTGAGTGCCGACCTGAACGGTATGCGTCAGACACTGTTGTTCGGTGGTCTGGAAAGTATCGAGCACAATGCCAAGCGTAAGAACGGCAATATCCGTTTCTTCGAGTTCGGAAACTGCTACGATTACAATGTAGAAAAGAAAAGAGAAGATGCCACACTGGCCGAATACTCGGAAGACTATCGCCTGGGAATATGGGTGTGTGGTGACCGTGTAGAAAACAGCTGGGCACATGCCGACGAAAAGTCTACCGTATATGAACTGAAAGCTTATGTAGAAAATATCCTTGTCCGCCTGGGAGTAAACCTCAAGAAAGTGATTTTCGGAAATCTGAGCAATGACATCTATTCGATAGGTGTTAGCATCACAACTGCTTCCGGTCGTCAGTTGGGTACTTTCGGTATCGTGAGCCGTAAGATCTGTAAGGCGATGGATATCGACTTCGAAGTTTATTATGCAGAATTGTCATGGACGCTGCTGATGAAAGAAACGAAGAAGAGCAAAGTTACTTTCTCCGAGATCTCCAAGTTCCCGGCCGTGAAACGTGACCTGGCTCTTTTATTGGATAAATCGGTTCAGTTTGCTGAAATCCAAAAGATCGCAGAAGACAGCGAACGAAAGTTGTTGAAGGAAGTATCCCTGTTCGACGTTTACGAAGGCAAGAACCTGCCGGCAGGTAAGAAATCGTATGCCGTAAGTTTCTATCTGCAGGATGAGACAAAGACATTGAACGATAAACAAATCGATGCAATCATGCAGAAGATCCGGAAGAATCTGGAAGACAAGCTGGGTGCGTCATTGAGATAATGATTAATTCATAACAATAAAAACATTCATACAATATGGGAAGAGCGTTTGAGTTCCGTAAAGCAAGAAAATTTAAACGTTGGGGTAATATGGCCCGTGTATTTACAAAACTGGGTAAGGAAATCACTATTGCGGCAAAAGCCGGTGGTCCTGATCCGGAAAACAATCCCCACTTGCGTGCTTTGATGCAGAATGCAAAGAAGGAGAACATGCCGAAGGAAAATGTGGAACGTGCCATTAAACGTGCTGTTGAAAAAGATTTTTCCGGTTATAAGGAAATGAATTATGAAGGATACGGCCCGTATGGTATCGCTATCTTCGTGGAAACAGCGACTGACAATACAACCCGTACGGTTGCCAACGTGCGTAGCTACTTCAACAAACACGGTGGTTCGCTGGGTACAAGCGGTAGCCTCGAATTTCTGTTCGACCATAAGTGCGTATTCCATATTGCAAAGAAGGAAGGCATTTCACTGGAAGACCTGGAGCTCGAACTGATCGACTATGGTGTGGATGAAGTGGATGAGGACGAAGAAGAAGTAGTTATCTACGGCGAATTCTCTCAGAACTCTGCTATCCAGAAGTATCTGGAAGAAAACGGCTACGAGATCACAAGCAGCGAGTTCGTACGTATACCGAACGACCTGAAAGAAGTGACAGCCGAACAACGTGAAGCACTTGACAAGTTGATCGAAAAGCTGGAAGAAGACGACGACGTGCAGAATGTATTCCATAATATCAAGGAAGACGACAGCGAAGAAGAGTAATCTTCTGTCTTATATGTTAAAAGGAAGTGATATCGGAGTAATTCCGGTATCACTTTTTTTATGTCATTGGGTTTTTTTGTACTTTCGCGCCGGACTAGTATATTTTATTAAACTCTATCTGTATGAAAAAGGTAATTTTTCTGTGGGCTCTCGTATGCCTCGGTGTAATGTGTAATCAGGCTTCAGCACAAAAGGAGCTGGGTATTTTCAATTCTCTTTCGGTAGGTGTAAGTGCCGGTACGACTGGTATCGGCGTCGATGTGGCAACTCCTGTTACACCTCATTTTGCAATTCGTGGTGGTGTATCGTTTATGCCGGGGATAAAGATCAATACCGATGCCGATGTCGATTTGGTTGATCCGGAATTGGGTCAGCGTACTTCAAGTATCGACCTGACGGGTAGTACGAAACGTACTTCCGGTGAATTGCTGGTCAATTATTATCCGTTCCTGAGTTCTTCTTTCTTCGTTACTGCCGGTGCTTATTTCGGTGGTTCCAAGATGGTGAAGATTGACGGGCATAGCGATGAACTGGCCGAATACATAAAGAATGGTGGCGATGCCAATATCGTTATCGGTGACCAGACGATTGCAGTGGATAAGAACGGTAACGTATCCGGTGGTCTTAAGGTATCGGGATTCCGTCCTTACCTGGGTGTCGGTTTCGGACGTGCAGTGCCTAAAAAGCGTGTCGGTGTACAGTTTGAACTGGGTGTACAGTTCCATGGGTCTCCTAAACTTTATACAAGTTCCGGCGATCTGGGTAGTGCGTTGGGTGACGGCGACGATACTTTCACGAAGATCATGGATAAACTGACGGTTTATCCGGTAATGAAAATACGCTTCTGCGGCAGATTATTCTAATCCCTTTAGGGATGTTGCCGGATATTTGCCTTCATCATTCATATAGTGAGGGCAAGTGTCTGGCTTTTAGTTTTTTATCTATGAATGCAGCCGGGTGAATATCCTTCATTATGCCCTCATTATGCCTTCATCCGAACGATAAACAAGACCGGATTATCTTCCTCCGTGCGATCCGGGAAAGCCTGTTTCAACTCTTCTCCTGAACGGCAGTAACAAAACGAATTATTATATACATCCAGGGCTTGCAGGTCGGGGACTTTTCCTGTTTGGTAGAAGTTGTCGTCGAACCCTCCCGCCACATTATATGCATAATCTTTTCGGCGGTCGTAGCAGAACGTGTAATTTTGTTCATCTTCGCTTGCATCACCGTAGGTGGAAACCAGGTAACGTCCGGCTATGCACAACGGAAGGATGGAGGAATATCCTGCGTGGATATCCAATTTGTTCCGGCTGATCAGATAAAGTGTATCCGCCAGTATCTCTTCCGGCTGTACGGAAGGGGTGTGGGCATATACATTGCCGTTGGAAACGGACAGTTCCGGCGAAAAGCAGGCTCCGAGATAGAAACGTCCCAGGTCGGCAGCCGTCAGTTTGCGGGCATCCTGTAGATGGAACGTCGTATCGAATTTATAGAGCCAGCGGTCGACATTTTGTTTACCGGGTTCTTCTTTGCAGGGAGACAGGGATTGGGCCGTCATCCAGATATGGCGGTCATGATAGATCATCCGGGTAGGAGTGTTCAGCGGATTGATCCCGGCCAGGCTTTTCTGTTCCAGCAATACGCCTTCATAATCGTAATAATAAACGTTTTCTTTGTCATCCATCACGATCAGTTGTTTTTGCAGCGGATCGATCACATAGTCGGCCACCGGAAAGAAGGTGTTCGATGTCACCTGGTTTTCGAATTTACCGGAACAGTTGAAGCGGTAGAGCTGACGGTTGCTGACAAGGAACAAATCTTCCCTGTCGCGTTTGATCTGTGTGGCATATTTCAGTCGGCAGTCGGAATTGGTTTCCAACGGGATCGCGATTACCTCTTCGGCGATATCCGACAAGGAGCCTTTAACGGTGCTTTTCACCGGAGTATCGACACAGAAAAGTTGATATCCCTCTTTTATGTAGATGATACTGACGAGCAGTAGCAGTAGTAAACAGGTTTTTTTCATTTCATGATTCGTTTAAAGAGAACGTAAATATAACGATCTTATCTCCGGTTTATTGAATGAAAGGTCGATTTCTTTTGTACTTTTGAGGTGTTTGGTGCAGAATGATTAAATTTGCATAGAAGGTAATGGAAGTATAATCCAACAATAACGATTATGGCAATAGATGATTTTGATGAATATATAAAGCAATCAGAGCCTCATAAGCGTGAGAAAGGATATGCCTGGCAAACTGCCATCGGCTTGCAAGCCGTGGATGGACTAAAGCCGTCAGATTATTTGATCGAAACGGCCCTCCGGGATATTGAAGGAGAAATTACGATTGATGAAGCGGAGCAGCTTATAAAAAGCTATTACCAATCGAAAGCAGTTCGTACGGTAGAAGATGATGAAACACACGAAGCGGATGTGGCTTCTACAAACATAAGGCGCATTCTAGCCGAAAAGACATTTGCCTTTACATTGGTTGGTTTGACTTCCATACATCGTCGGATTTTTAATGGTGTCTTTAAATTTGCCGGGAAGATACGCGATTATAATATCACGAAAAAAGAATGGGTATTACGTGGTGATACGGTATTTTATGTTTCTGCCCCTGACATTCGCCGGGCCATAGAGTATGATTTGGAGCAAGAGCATGCTTTTGATTATTCTCAGGTGGACCGTAATGAGTTGGTGGAACATATCGCTAAGTTTGTGTCAGGAATTTGGCAGATTCATCCTTTTGGTGAAGGCAATACAAGAACAACTGCCGTCTTTGCCATTCTGTATTTGCGCTCATTGGGCTTTAATGTAGAGAATGATCTTTTTGCTAAACATTCATGGTACTTCCGTAATGCATTAGTACGCGCCAACTATCAGAATGTGCAAAAAGGTATTATGCGTGATTCAAATTTTCTGATTCGCTTCTTCCGCAATCTGCTTTTAGGTGAAGAAAATGAGCTGAAGAACCGGTATATGGTAGTGAATGTCCCGGAGTTATCGGATATGGAAGATAAACCAGACCCAACAAGTACCCAACAAGTACCCAACAAGTACCCCGTAAGTACCCCGCAAGTTCTTGATCTGATAAAAGCAGTAGGAAGCCAGACTATGTCGGTGAAAGAGATGATGAATTCCGTAGGGCTTAAAGACCGAGGTAATTTCTTAAAGAACTATTTGAATCCGGCTATTCAAGAGAATGTGTTGCGACTGCTTTACCCCGATAAACCCAATCATCCGCGACAAAAATATTTGTTGACTGTGAAGGGAATCGAGGTATATAACAATATGAATAATTAAATTTACCTCCTTTAGCTTTGCAGGAAAACCCAATTATCCCCTTCTGACATGCTCTCGTCATAAGTAAACCCTTCCCAGGAGAATTGTTTGAGCTCTTCAGGATCAGTAATCCGGTTTTTCAGTATATACCGGGTCATTTGTCCGCGTGCCATTTTCGTGTAAATGACAATTGTTTGTGCTTTTCCGTCTTTCCAAACCTTGAACTCCGGCGTGATGATGCGTACCGCTTTTTCTACCTCTTTCCAGTTGTAAGCTCCTTGTATCTCCTGGCTGGCAAGGTTGATCAGGATATTGTCGTTCGCTTTCACATCGTCTATAAGCGTTTGTGTCTGCCGCGGACGCCAGTAGTTGTACATATTTCCTTCGCCCAGTTCCGGCAGTTTCACTTCATATTCCATCCGGTAGGTCTTGATCAGGTCGAGCGGACGCAATAGGCCATAGCAGATGGAAGCAATCCGCAGATGATCGTTCATGTAACGAAAATCGTCGGGCGTAAAGTCTTTCGGTGCCAGGTTCTTGAAGACCACTCCGGTATAAGCCAGTATTGCCTGCAACGAATGGTTCTCTTCCGAATGGAACTCCTGGAATCGGTTATAATTCTCCAACGCTAGCTTGGGGTTGAGCTTCAATATCTTTTTCAGTTCATCGGCAGAGAACTGTGCCATATTCAGGGCTATTTCCATCGCTTCCTGTGTGAAACGGGGTGTTGTCCCTACGGGCGCTTTTATCTTGGAAGTGCCGGTCATTGTCTTTGCCGAGGTTAATATAATTAGCATATTTATATGTTGTTTCTGGTTTACCGGGTAAATTTAATATTTTCTTCCCTATATCTTAACTCAAAACATACGAATAACTATTATTTTTCTCCTATGTTTTTTTACTTTTGAGCAAGCCCGAAATTAATTTTTAGCATGCTCGAATTTAATTTTGAGCTAGCTCAAAATTGATTTTATGCTTGCACAAAAGTAAAATTATTGCTATCTTTCGAACTAAATAATAAGGACTTAAAACTTAAATCTACTGTATATGTGTGCTAAATATACGTTTTATAAGAATCCACCGAACCGGGAAACGGGAGAAACAGGTTCGCTGTATGCCAAAGTCGTTTCCGATGGAAAGATCACGACTGACCTGCTGGCGGATGAGATAGCCGGCATCTGTTCGTTCAGTTCCGGCGATGTAAAGGGGGTGATTCGTGCTTTATCGGACAGGTTGGCCTTTCATTTGAAATATGGCGAAACCGTTGACCTGGATGGGATAGGTAACTTTTCTGTTACCTTGAAGACTCCGAAGGGCATCACCAGCCCGAAGCAAATTCGTGCCGAGTCGATCAGTTTTAACAATGTTGTCTACCGTTCCTCTCCCCAACTTAAGCAGCAACTGAAAGCAATGCCTCTTGAACGTGCCGTCCTTCCCAAACGCAAGGAACAGGCTGAAGAGGAACGGCTGAAGCGCATCCTCACCCGACTGGAAACCAGCCACCTCATTTCTTCCTCCGATTGCATGTGTTTTAATCAATGCAGCCGTTATCAAGCCCTGAAAGACCTGAAGAAGCTTCACGAACAAGGCAAGTTGCTTCGTTTGGGAAGAGGAAAACAGAAATATTACGTGTTGAAAGAAAGCTGGCAGAAAGGGATGCGGAAAGAGGAAGAAAGCAAAGAGTAGGCTTTTCAGAACCGATCACGTTAAAGTATCAGGGGGAGAAAATATACCATACCGGATGTAAAGATTGGTGAAGGGGTTATAACTTAACTTACTGATTGAGTATTGTATTGGCGCTGCGTATATAATGCCAGGCTCTGATGTTTATGGATGGGCGTTTGTAAGGCTTATAAACAAAAAAGTTTTGTTTGGATAGAATAGTTTCGTGTTTTTTTGTTATATTTGGATGTGCAAAATTTACATTAGTATTAATGAAAAACACAATAATGTATGTTTACTGTAGCCATGACAAACGCAGAGCTTCAACATGAAGCTTATCTTGATTTCCTTGAGTTGAAGGGGCCTATAAGGATTGCTTTCGGTAATTTCCGTTGGCAAATGAATTCTTCCGGCAAAAAGAATCCTTATTGTATCCATAATATTGTTCAAACGAAAACTTATCGTACCAAACGAAATAATACATGGCAAATAGAATTCCACAGTAATTATTACACCCGGGAAAATGCAATGATAGGAGGTTATGTGATTTATATTCCTTTATATCGGGGAGAACTTACCGAATATCTGTTCCTGAGGAGCATTGATGATTTTTTTCCTGAAAAGATAACTTCCCATTTCGTACAACGTTATAAAGAACGTTATCTGCTGCCGGACAAGATCAATACGAAAGGGATGAATGCTGCCCTTTATTTCCAACGTCACTCTGACGATATGAGGCCAACGGATTTTTATCCGGAAAACTGGAGTGAAGAAGATAAGGAAAATAAAATGATCTGGCTCTCGGATCAAGGACTGTTCGTTACTCATATGGAAGATAAGATGCGCGTTTATATCACTTTCCTTGATCAGGAGAACTTGTCATGCTATAAAGCGATGATTTATGAAGAAGAGAATTTGATGCGATTGTACAATGAAGGGAAAAAGATCAAGGATCCTATTGAGCAGGCTAAACACATGGCTTATATTTACAAACAACCCAATGCCAGAAAGATACAGGAAAGATATCTGGAAAGAACAACTGACTATGATCTTCCTGATCGCGAAAAAATTATCAAGGATTGCCTTAAGGCATGGGATGCAATGGTGAAAGCGACTTTCCAACTGTTGGATAAAGTTAGAGAGCTTGAAGTGGATGCAGATAGGATATTCAGATAAAAGAGGCTATTGAATGGTCGAATTAATGAGTGATTTCCGTGGGTTGTAAAGGTATAGGTGAATATTCTACCTTAAACTCTGTCTCCATATAAACCTCAATCTGTAATCCTATTTTATATTTTCCGGGAGCTAGTATTCCTGCTTTGAAACTCTCTTTATCGTGGCGTGATTGTAAACCATTGGTGTCCCACGATATCGGAATACTGAATAGCATGGCTTCTCCACCTTTCAATAGAGCATGGCTTTTCATCCATTGGGATTCTCCGACCCAGCCTGAACGGGCATACGGATGAACATTGTATAATTCGTCTGTTCCGACACTGGGTAGATATACGGGTTGTACTGACAGATTGGTGTGATTTTCAAACAGAATGCGAAGTGAATCGTTCTTTGAGTCTAATACACGGAAGTTGAAAGCACCTTTCATTTCGCTGTTTTTTACGGATTGAATACTCTTGTCTGTTACGGTACAATAGATGTAGATGTTAGCAAAGACATAGAAATGAATTTTGTATTTATTAGGTTCTAAAAGATATTTAAACTCTGACATGCTGATATGTTCCGGCAATGTGTCTCCTTTGGACAGAGTTCTGCCTCCTCCGGCAAACCCAAGATTGTCGATGAATGGGAATTCAGTCCATTTCCCGTTTTCCCATTGTTCCATTCTGTGGTATTCAAGTTCAGCGGAAGGAGCATCGACGTTGATCACGTCTAATGTGATTTGTTGCGTTTTGGTTGTATATACAGGCTTTTGGGTTCTTATCTTGTAAGCATCCGGGTGGGTGATCGCTACATTGGGGATACGTTTCAAGGTCACTCGTTTGTTATATTGTTCTATCTCTGACAGAGGAATAGGGGCATCTATGTCGTATTGTTGTGTGTCTGCATCGGCAATGACGATTTCAGTGGTACTATCTGCGCCGCCAATGATTGTCGATTGCTTTTGTCTGTTTGTACATCCGATAAAAAGAATGCAAAGAAGCAGGTTGTATAAAATGACAGATCTCATAGGTTCACGTTTTATAATTCAGAGTTCACTCTTCTGTATCCAGTAGAATAACAGGAATGCCTTTTGGGGGCTATGTTCGTAAAAATATGAAATTAATCTGAGAACGGATAGAAAGTGTGATTTTTATTTCTCATCAATTGCTTAATGATTGTCGGTCTGGAATTTATCCTATATATTTGAATAGTCTATGATATAGTACTAAGGTTTCATCAGAGAAATTATTATTTATGCTCCAATACATTAAAAACGAACAACATTACTCTTCCCTTATCGAGGCTATCCGGCAGGCAAAGCGGACAGTATGGATCGGCACGGCTGATATAAAAGACCTTTATATCAAAGAAGGAAAAGACGCTGTACCCCTCCTGAAGCTGTTGGAGCAAAAGGTGAAGGAAGGTGTCGAAGTACGTCTGATCCATGCTAAAGAACCGGGACAGAACTTCCGCGATGACTTTGATAAGTATCCTTTGCTTTGGAGTCGGATGGAGCGTGTGCTTTGTCCGCGTGTCCATTTCAAGTTATTGATATTCGACCTGAAGCAGGTCTATATCGGATCGGCAAACTTGACGGGAGCCGCGTTAGGCATGAAAGGAAAAGACAACCGTAACTTCGAAGCGGGAATCTTCACCTCCGTAGAAGAGCTGGTGACGGAAGCCGTCGAACAGTTCGATGAGCTTTGGATGGGGATTCCTTGCAAGACCTGTCAGCGGAAGAAGTATTGTTCGGACAGGATTACATGATTAAAGATCAGCACTGTCTGTAAGACGGAATCCGTATTACAGACAGTGGCTTTCTTTTACTTTTTTGTATATGTTCTGGTGTAACTGTCTTGGGTGAGCGTCAGTGAGTTTTCAGATATCTTGTCAATCTTTAGTGTGTCGGAGAATGAGAGTGTTTGTCCGTTGCCGATACTTTTTCCCTGAAGTACCAAGGCATCAGCATTGTCCAGTTTTATAGTTTCCCACTTCTCATAAACCAGTGTTGCCATATTGATAGAAGAGGCAAGTCCATCGTCTTTCAGTTCGAAACCTTCCATTTGTTCGGGCATACCGTTGATAGGAGCGACCCAGGAACCTTTTAATTGGTTTGTAAGATTATTATTTCCGCTGCAAGCAATCAATACCAGTGTGGCGATAGGTAATAAGAGGCCACACGTAATCGTCTTTTTCATATTAAATACTGTTTTGAATTTGAATAAGTACACAAATATATCTGAAGGATATAGGAATCCGATGATTTATATAGTTTTTTTAGTACAAGCGAGTAAGGTTTGAATATATTTATTATATTTATGCAACCGAAGAATATTAATTAACATACTATGATAGGTGCAATAGCAGGAGACATTATCGGCTCCGTTTATGAATTCGATAATATAAAAACGACGGACTTTCCGCTGTTTACAAGTGAAAGTGATTATACGGACGACACGATCATGACAGTTGCTGTTGCAGACTGGCTGCTTAATGGGGGAGATCTGACTCGTGTCATGCAGGAATACGGACGTAAATATCCATGTCCGATGGGAGGTTACGGCGGTCGTTTTAGTGGTTGGCTTCGGGAAAAAGATCCGCAACCGTATAACAGCTGGGGAAATGGTTCAGCAATGCGGGTAAGTGCTGTCGGATGGAAATTCGATTCATTGGAAGAGACTTTGGATGTCACCAGGGAAACAGCTATTGTCTCTCATAACCATCCCGAAGGAATAAAAGGAGCCCAGGCTACCGCTGCTGCGATTTATTTGGCACGAACCGGAAAAAGCAGGCAAGAAATCAAACAATATATAGAAACTACTTTTTCCTACGATCTGAACCGTACCTGTGACGATATACGTCCGACTTATCATTTCAATGAAAGTTGCCAGGGCACCGTTCCCGAAGCAATCATCGCCTTCCTGGATAGTACAGATTTTGAAAACGCCATCCGCCTGGCTGTCTCTTTGGGTGGCGATAGCGATACGCTAGCCTGTATCACCGGAGGGATAGCCGAGGCTTTTTATGGCGTACCGGACGGAATCCGGTCGGAAGTATTCAAACGGATACCACGGAAATTTCAGGAGATAGTGAAGCAATTAGTTGCTTATTAGGCAACTTCTTTTTGGTTTTGTACAATTTTAATAGTAAACATTATGGCACGACAAATTAAACGAACACCTGTCCTAAAGGACGAAGATGCTGTGAACTTTATACAGAATTTCTTTTGAAGAATTTGTCTTCATGAAAAAGAAAGAGTTAGTGAAATGTCTGACTCTAATGTGATCAAAGAATATACATTCTGTTTTTCTAAACTATATTTCTATAATATAATACCGTCTATCGCTGTTATCATATTTTTCCCAAGTAAAATTATATATTCCTTTAATAGTTATACATTCTTGTTCTTTTGTCTCACCTGTAGGTTTGAATATAGTTTCATAAATTTTATTTTCATCTCGGAAATACTTGTAAATGCCTTCAGATTTAATTGCTGTTGTATAAAATGTTTTATGAGATACTAGAACAACACAATATGTGTGATTAAAACCTAGGTTTTCTTTAATTTGTTCCATGAATTTAATATCCTTTACGAAGGAATACATTTGTTCGGGATATTGGCCATTTAAGGGACATTTTAACTCGATAGCGTATTTCTCACCATTCTTATTATAAATAGAGATGTCAATTTCTTTTTTTATAGAATTGAATTTTGTATTTGTAAAGAACGAAATATTTCGTTCAAATTGTACTTTGAAATCAGGTAAACATTCTCTTAGATAAATACCTAGTTCATGTTCTAGACTAAATTCGTTATAAATTTCTATATCTCTTTGTTGGATAATATTTTTGAAAAAGTCATGAATAATTAGTGGTATATTATTTCTATTATGTTGTAACTTTTTGTGTAATAAAATATTCTGCAATTCTTTTTTTATAGATGTTAAATTATCTTTCGGATCCAGAATACATACGAATAGTTGAATACTTTTAGCAGTTTCTGAAGCTATTATTGAATTAATATGACAAAAGGTAGATGTTCCATGAATGAGACATTTGCTTTCTGTTATTTTTCCAAAACCATTATTTATGACGTTTGCTATATCCGTATCTACTTTGCCAACGTGAATGATTTCGTTATTCACAACAAAATAATATAATCCTGCTGAATTATTGATATTTTGATTTTTAGATATGGAAAAATAACAAAAATCACAATCTCCATATCTATGTTTGGTTTGATTGAGTGAACGGAAATTATACAATTTGTCTTTATTAATGTCTAACTTGATTTCTTTAAATACAAGAGGTTCGTGATTTGATATTGAAATAGTAGATGTATTCATAATATAACTTATAATTGATACTATAAAAATACTGTTTTTTACAAAAATATGAATTATCTCTGATATATTTAATAGTTTAATTAAATATTATGGTATGAAGAATTAAATCAATACCTGTTCTTTGGATACGAATAAGTGAAACGATGATATTAAACTCTAATTTATGAAATCTGATGTCTAAATTATTAGATTGTTATGCTCATCTTCGAGAGGGTATACCTGTTAATCAGGCATCTGACTCCATACTTTGTTTTCTACTTCTTCGATGGAAAATGTATCTTTTTCTTTGTCGTAAGATAAGGAGAACTTGTAGTATGTGTCGTTTTTTACGTGGCGGAGTGCGCCCAGGTACATCCCGTTATCATCATCGGACAGGTTTATGGTAGGGATTAATTTGACGACGTAAGTCCTATCGTCTATCGCTATATGAACTTGTGAGTTATCTTCTCCCCAATAAGCAAATACGATTGCTTTATAATGTTGTAGGTTCGCTTTATCCCTAAAGGGATGGATAAGTACCTGGTTCTCTACCAAGACGCTAGCCGATTCGGGAACATTTTTCAATTCGAAATCCAGAAGAGCATTGTAATGGATTAACATGTCGGAAAGAACGGTTGATGCTTTTCCTGTATATTGGCAAGACAGGCAATCGGCGGCCAATAACTTTTCTTCGGTTGTCTGGTCGAAGAATGTGGGTGGTGCATTATCCGTACTTCCGGATATGAATTCGGAATAATAGCCGGGTGACGCAAAAAGTATAAGCGGACCTGAGCCCAGACCGACCCAGGGACTTCCGCTGTTGTCTTCCGTTATAAATGAACCGGGAATGTAGCAAGGTTCGTCTTTAGGAAAGGATTTGATTCTATTACCGTTTATCGTATAATCATATATGTAGTAGTAATTCATTGTCAGTATCCAATTGTTCCGATTGGACAGGTCGATATTTGAAACACCTTCAAATGACTCGATGAAAATATTTTCCTTTTCTTCTTCTTTGTCTTTTTCGCTCAGGAGATATTTATTACATGAGATATTTCCTGACACACAGAAAATAGCAAAGAGCAAACCGAATACATTCTTTCTCGTCATACCTAAAACTTGCATATTGGTGATTGACAAAGATAGTAAATATTGAATAGCCGGGCAGGATTACGCCTTTATTCTTCTTTCATCCTCCGAATCTCCTCCATCTCCTTATTCAACCGTTTGAACTGTGCTGGTAAGACATATTTCAGATTTATGAATATGGATGCGGCCATGACAGCCATGATGAGTAACAACATGACAGCCCCTTCGGTAGTAGTAAACAGAGGCGCATTGATCATCAGGAAAATACCGGCTATTCCCACCGGGCTGCAATAGTAATTCCTTTTCGTCACATTCAGTTTATATAACTCCAGTTCCCGTATAGTCTTTTTATTTTCAAGATATGAATCTGTTATATCCAGCTTTCTCAGATTCAGATAATATTTTATCAGTCCCCATGAAGCAAAGCAGGCAAAAGCCAGAAACAACACTATTCCAATATAGAAATTAACCATGTTATGGATATGAATGTGTGAAAATAATATGACAAGGATAACTACCGGGAAAGGGATTCTGAACAATAAGAGTAACAGATTCTTTCTTTTCATCCGGTTTGTTTCTGCCGAGATCTTTTTCATCAGGGCTGTTCTATTCAGATGTACATTCGCTACAATTTGCTGGTTTTCCTGTTTCCAGCTGTTTTTTATATTATCGAGTTCCATAACGATTCATTTATTGGGGTTCATTTGTTTTCTTAATTGCTCTTTTATCCGGTTCAAACGTGTACTGACGTTCGTCCTGGACAGACCGAGGATTTGAGAGATCTCTTCGTATGATTTATCATCCAGATACAATAGGATAATAGCCTTGTTCTGTTCCGATAAACTTTCGATGCACTGATAGAGTTGGCCGATTTCAGAGGAGTTGTCGGTCGGGACTTCGAGGATATCACTGCCGTCCGCTACCTTCAACTCATCGAAAAACAATACTTTGTTATTGTCCTGCTTTCTTTTGACATTCAACGCCACGTTGAGCGAGACGCGATAGATCCAGGTCGATATTTTGGAGTCGCCTTTAAACTTCGGGTACGACTTCCACAATTCGAGGATGATGTCATTGATCAGGTCTTTCCTGTCGTGCGTGGTATAAGCATACACCCGGGCGATCTTGATCAGTATGCTTATGTTCGATTCCAGCGCAGAAAGGAAGTCTGCTTCACCTTTTATCATATTCATTTCTCTTTTAGTTTGTATTGGATTAGTACCCCGGCGCGTGAAAAAGTCACACATCTTCTGCAAAAGTAAACCTTTTTTGCTTCCCTGTTGTTTTCTTACCGAAAGTGCAAAATATGTCGTTAATCCCGACTGATCGGCATAACATCTTTCTCTTATAATTAAATAATACTGACAAAATGACTTGTTTTCGATCTGGTATTTATTTTGTAGAGTTATCAGTGAAAGTTTAAAATAAAGAAGATAACAAGAAAGTAATATAAGGTATGAATTTAAACAATTTTACAATTAAATCACAAGAGGCTGTTCAGCAGGCGGTGCAGTTGGTTCAGAAGAATAACCAACAGGTGATCGAACCTGTTCATTTGCTTAAGGCTGTCATTATGACGGGCGAAAGCATCACGAACTTCCTCTTCCAGAAACTGGGTGTGAATATCCAGAATCTGAACATGGTGCTGGATCGTCAGATAGAATCCTATCCGAAAGTATCCGGTGGCGAACCTTACCTGTCGAGCGAATCGAATGCCGTTTTACAGAAAGCAATCGATTATTCCGGTAAGATGGGTGACCAGTATGTTTCTCTGGAACATATCATTCTTGCTTTGTTTACCGTAAAAAGTACGGCTTCGCAGATATTGAAAGATGCCGGTGTTACGGAAAAAGAACTGGAGAAAGCGATCGAGGAATTGCGTAAGGGAAATAAAGTAACGAGCCAGTCGGCAGAAGATACATACGACTCTCTGAATAAATACGCCATCAACCTGAACGAACGTGCCCGTAGCGGCAAGCTCGACCCGGTGATCGGCCGTGATGACGAGATCCGTCGTGTACTTCAGATCCTGAGCCGTCGTACAAAGAACAACCCGATCCTGATCGGTGAACCGGGTGTCGGTAAAACAGCTATCGCCGAAGGCTTGGCACACCGTATTGTTCGTGGCGACGTTCCGGAGAATCTGAAATCAAAACAGATTTACTCTTTGGATATGGGGGCATTGATTGCCGGTGCCAAATATAAAGGAGAATTTGAGGAACGGTTGAAATCCGTAGTCAACGAGGTGACCAAGTCGGAAGGCGAGATCATCCTTTTCATCGATGAGATCCATACATTGGTAGGAGCCGGTAAGAGCGACGGGGCTATGGATGCCGCCAATATCCTGAAACCGGCGTTGGCACGTGGTGAATTGCGTTCTATCGGTGCGACGACACTGGATGAATATCAGAAATATTTTGAAAAAGATAAGGCGTTGGAACGTCGTTTCCAGGTTGTGATGGTCGAAGAACCGGATGAACTGGATACTATTTCGATCCTGCGTGGTCTGAAAGAGAAGTACGAAAACCATCATAAGGTACGTATCAAAGACGATGCCATTATCGCTGCCGTCCAGCTTTCGACACGGTATATTACCGACCGTTTCCTGCCGGATAAGGCGATCGACCTGATGGATGAGGCTGCTGCCCGTCTGCGTTTGCAGGTGGATTCGGTGCCCGAATCATTGGATGAAGTTTCCCGCCGTATCAAACAGCTGGAGATCGAACGCGAAGCCATCAAACGTGAAAACGATAAGACGAAACTGGAACAGTTGAACAAGGAAATCGCCAACCTCAAGGAAGAAGAAAAGAAACAGAAAGCCCAGTGGGAAAGCGAAAAGGAACAGATCAACAAGATCCAGCAAAATAAGATCGACATCGAGAACCTGAAGTTTGAAGCCGATAAGGCAGAACGTGAAGGCGATTACGGTAAGGTTGCCGAGATCCGTTACGGCAAACTGCAGGCGAAAGAAGAAGAGATCAAGGAAATACAGGCTAAGCTGCACACCATGCAGGGTGCTGCCGCCATGATCAAAGAGGAAGTCGACAGCGAAGACATTGCCGATGTGGTATCCCGTTGGACTGGTATTCCCGTCAACAAGATGATGCAGAGCGAACGCGACAAACTACTCCGCCTGGAAGACGAATTGCACACCCGTGTGATCGGTCAGGAAGAGGCTATTACAGCTATTGCGGATGCCGTGCGTCGTAGCCGTGCCGGATTGCAAGATCCGAAACGTCCGATCGGTTCGTTCATTTTCCTCGGTACGACCGGTGTGGGTAAGACAGAGCTTGCCAAAGCGTTGGCTGAATATCTGTTTGACGATGAGAACAGCATGACCCGTATTGATATGAGTGAGTATCAAGAGAAATTCAGTGCGACTCGTCTGATCGGTGCACCTCCGGGATATGTCGGTTACGATGAAGGTGGACAGTTGACGGAAGCAATTCGCCGTAAACCTTATTCTGTCGTCCTGTTCGACGAGATCGAAAAGGCACATCCGGACGTATTCAATATCCTGTTGCAGGTATTGGACGATGGTCGTCTGACGGACAACAAGGGACGCGTCGTGAACTTCAAGAACTCGATCATCATCATGACCAGCAATATGGGTTCATCCCTGATTCGTGAAAGCTTCGAGAAGATCACTCCCGATAACCGTGAGCAAGTAATCGATGAAACCCGTATACAGGTACTGGAATTACTGAAGAAATCCATTCGTCCGGAATTCCTGAACCGTATCGACGAGATCATCATGTTCACCCCGCTGAATGAGGAAGAGATCCGTAAGATCGTTACCTTGCAGTTGAACAGCGTGAAGAAGATGCTGGCAAACAACGGTGTTGCCTTGAATTTTACAGATGCTGCCGTCGATTTTATCTCGGATGCAGGTTACGATTCCCAGTTCGGTGCCCGTCCGGTGAAACGTGCTATTCAGAAATATGTCCTTAACGAACTGTCGAAGGAGATACTGGGTATGAAGATCGATAAGAACCGTCCGATCATTATCGATCGGGAAGGGGATGGACTGGTATTTAAGAATTGATTCTAAATAGTCCGAATCTATCCTAGCAACATTAATAATATTTAAAGAGAAAGGCTTCTCCTATTATCGGGAGAGGCCTTTTATCTTTTTATTGTATATTACGCCTATTAAATAGAATACGTTATGAAACATACATCTTTTTCTTTTGTTGTTTTGCTGTTAATGATAAGCGGAGTATTCTCTGCCTTTGCACAGGAAAATACAATAACAATCCCTGAACCCGGAGAAAAGACTTTGCTTAATTCCGGCTGGATGGCACGGAGAGCCAGTGAGATAAAGACAGACGGAAACCTTTTAAGCTCTACACCTCTGGAAACAACAGGCTGGATACCAGCCCGTGTCCCAGGAACAGTACTGACCACTTTACTGGAAAACGGCCTGTACCCTGCACCGGAGTTCGGAATGAACAATAACCTGATCCCCGATATTTATGACGCTGGTAATGATTTTTATACTTTCTGGTTCGTTTGTCAGTTTGAAACGCCGACAGTACCGGACGGTCGGATTGTCTGGCTGAACTTCCGGGGAATAAACTATAAGGCAGAACTGTTCCTAAATGGCAAACGGCTTAATAATACCACCCATGAAGGAATGTTCCTGCGGAAATCGTTTAATATAACGGAACATCTTCAGAAGAAAGGAAGGAATGTGTTGGCTGTCCTCGTATATCCTCCGACATACCCCGGCGATCCGAATGGCGGACAAGGCGGTGACGGACAGATCGCCCGTAATAATACCATGCAATATACGCCCGGCTGGGACTGGGTTCAACCCATCAGGGATCGTAATACCGGTATTTGGGATGAGGTGTCGGTTACTACTACCGGTGCTGTTACCGTCCAGTCGCCATATATCGTAACGAAAGTACCGGGTGTCCGCTCTCCGGAAAAGAAAACGCAGGAGGATGCTTTGGTAAAGACCTCTGTTGAGGTGGAGAATGTTACCGATGCACCCCGTAAAGGTCTGTTAGTCTGCGAAACAAACGGTATCCGTTTAACGCAGCGTCTCACCTTGTCTCCATACGAAAAAAGGGAAGTTCATTTCGACCCGATGAAAATAAAAAATCCGCAGTTGTGGTGGCCCAACGGAGTAGGGGAACAACCTCTATACGATATGCATATTTACTTTGAAGCAGATAACCGGGTCAGCGACAGCCAGCAACTCAAATACGGAATCCGTGAGATCACAACAGATAAATGTCCGGACAACGGAGGCCGTCGCTTCTACGTGAACGGCCAGAAGATTTATGTAACCGGAGGTAATTATATCTCTTCCGACTGGTTACTGCGCCTTTCCCCTGAACGTTACCGCGATGAAGTCCGTTTCCATGCCGAAATGAATTTGCGTATGATCCGCGTATGGGGAGGTGCCCTGCTCGAACGTCCGGAGTTTTATAATGCCTGTGATGAATACGGAATACTGGTCTTCCAGGATTTATGGGGCAGTGGCGATTGTAACGGTGCCTGGGAAGACCCGATGAAAATGGACTCCCGCGAACGTCGTTGGGAATATCCCGACAATCATGATCTTTTTATCGCCTCGGTAAAAGACCAGGTCAAAATGATACGTAACCATCCGAGCCTTTGTCTTTGGTGTGGAGCTAACGAATGGCCGTTGGCTAAAAACATCGACAAGCAACTGAAAGAAAAAGTCTTCCCGGAGCTTGATCCCGAACGCCTGTTCGTCAGCTATTCGACCGACTCCCTCTTTACCCGCAACCTGCTGGGCGATAACGGCGACGGTCCTTACGGTATTCAGGAGCCGGAATGGTTCTTTACTTTCCGTTCGCATCCGTTTAATCCGGAGGCAGGCTCCGTCGGTTCGCCGGAGGTGGAAAGTATGCGGGAAATGATGACGGAGAAAGACCTGGCAGAATTTCCTAGAAAAGGTTTTACCCGTAATGCCACCTGGCGTTATCATCGGGATCTGGGATATCAGGATCATTTGGAACGTTATGGCGAGGTAAAGGATATCGAAACTTATTGTAAATATGCTCAGGTCGTGAATTACGATCAATACCGTAGCTTTATGGAGGGCTGGGGTTCGCATCTTTGGGACTGGTATACCGGCATACTGATCTGGAAAACCCAGAACCCGTGGACTTCCCTGCGCGGACAGATGTACGATTGGTTCCTCGATGTAAATGCTTCCCTGTACGGTACACGTAAAGGATGCGAACCCCTGCATCCGTTTTACAATCCTGTCACCCGGCAGGTAGAACTGTTGAATACATCCCTGTCTGATTACCCGGATCTGATCGTAAATGCCCGTATCTACGACACCAGCGGTAATATCCGTTGGGAAAAAGAAATAAAGTCGGAAGCCAAAGCCAATACGGTAGCGCCCTTGTTTGATGTTCCCGTTCCGGAAGAGATACAAGGAGTCTACTTCCTTCGCCTGTCTATGCAGCCGGCTGATCCTGCCCGGCCTTCCAACGTAGCCGTCGCATTACCGGACGCCCCGAATATCTATTGGCTGACCACGCTTCCGAAAGATTATTCCGACTTATCCCGTTTGCCCAAAGCAAAGCCGGAGGTGAAAGTTTCTCTGCAACGGGAAGGAACAACCTATTCCGGTATGGTATCGCTCCATTCGAAAACGAATATTTCTTTTTTCAACCGTATCAAGGTATTGGATAAGGAAACCGGCAATCGTATCCTTCCCGTACATTATTCGGATAACTATATCACGCTTATGCCGGGTGACCATTGTACTTTAACGATCAGTTTTACCTCTTCTTTACCCGCAGACCGGATACAGATAGTAGCTGATAGTTGGACGGCAGACCGGATCGTAGCTACGGCCGATTAATACCTGTCCGGCAGTTTCATTCTGCCGGACAGTGCAGATCCTCTTTTTTTGTTTACTTTTGTCGGAATTAATCTAAAAAGGAAAAGATATGAAAAGGTTTTTAATGATGATGTTTGCAGCGACGGCTCTTTTTGTCATGAGCAGTTGTGGGGAATCGAAAGATTCATATATAAAGGACTTTACAAAATTCGTAGAGAAGGTACAGGCGAATGAAGATAAGTATTCGGAAGATGACTGGAAAGAGTTGGAAAAGAAGTATGTCGAATTTGCAGAAACGAAATATGACAAGTACAGTTCCGAACTATCTACGGATGAGATGATCGGCATTACGAAGTTGAAAGCCATTTATCTGACGATCCAGACAAAGCACGGTATCATCGACAACATCCTGAAAGAAGGAGATAATGCGGTAAGATCTGTATTTAAATAATTTATTCGTTTTACAAATAAATAAAAGATACTTATCTTTGCATGAGTATGTAACCAATTAAACTGAAAAAGTTATGAGCGACAAAGACGATTTAATTTACGATGAAGACGAATCTGTAAAATTTATTCAGAACTATCTTCCCCAGGAATTGAAAGGCAAATTCAGTAATGACGATATTAACTATATTGTAGACCTGATCTACGATTTCTACGAATCACGCGGCTATCTGAACGATGATGCAGACGATAATACCGATATCGAGATCGACGAAGATGAATTGATCGAATATGTTATTAAGAACGCTAAAAAGGATGGCGTAGGCAAATTCGACCCTGAAGCAATCAGTTTTATTGTGCAGGGAGAACTTGAATACTGCGATTCTATCAACATGTTCGATTGATAAACTGTTATATTCATATAAGGTTTATAAAAGAGTAAAAAATCATGAAGAGTTTTAAGTTATTATCTGTACTGCTATGTATGGCAGTAGTATTTACGAGTTGTGGGACATGGACGAATACAGGTAAAGGTACAGCCATCGGCGTAGGTGGTGGTGCTGCTGCCGGAGCCGGGATCGGTGCATTGGCTGGTAATACAGCTTTAGGTGCTGTTATCGGAGCTGCCGTAGGTGGTACAGCCGGAGCCCTGATCGGCAAAAAGATGGATAAGCAGAAGAAAGAACTCGAAGCTACTTTACCGCCTGAAACCACTGTTGAAACGATCAACAATGGCGAAGCTCTGAAAGTAACTTTCGACTCCGGTATTCTATTTGCCACCAACTCGAGCACGTTGAGCGACGCTTCACGCAGCGCATTGCGTAAACTGGCTGTCAGCCTGAATGAGAACCCGGATACCGACATCAAGATCGTTGGTTATACCGACAATACCGGTAAAGTGGACTACAACCAGACACTGTCTGAGAAACGTGCTAAGAGTGTGTACGATTATATGATGGTTGACCAGGGTGTAAGCGGACGACGTATGGAATATGAAGGTAAAGGGGTTCACGACCCTGTTGCCAGCAACGATACGCCTGAAGGACGTGCACTGAACCGTCGCGTGGAGATCCTGATTCTTGCTAACGAAAAGATGATACAGGATGCACAACAGGGCACATTGAAATAAATATTTATTTCTTAAGAATAATCCAAAGGCCTGAAATAGCGTAAGTTATTTCAGGCCTTTTTGCGTTTTAACTATCGTTTACGAGCATTTTGAAGTCTTACAAGAAGTTAATTAACACAGCCAAAATAACATCAAAGAGAACCTTTTTTTAGTATTTGCTGTTTCATGGATAACTTATATATAAGCACAAATAATAGTATAAACTGTTTTAAACGTTAAAATGAGATGAAAAAGATTATTCCTTTTTTCTTGTTGATCCTTTTACTGGCATCCTGTCAGAAAGATCCGGATATGTCAAAGCTGGATAATGATTTCGTGGTGTACACAAATCACGATAGCAAAACGGATTTTAAATCGTTCACCACATTCTATGTGCCTGATAGCGTGTTGGTAATCGGTAGTAGTGAAAAACCTCAGTACTGGACAGCAACAGAAGCTGACGATATTATTTCTACAGTGATCGGCAATATGGAAAGTCGTGGTTATACACGCACAATGGATAAAGAAGACGCAGATCTGGGTCTGCAGGTTTCTTTTGTAGAAAATGTAAATTATTTTACAAACTGGTATAATGATTATAATAACAACTACTGGTGGTGGGGTTACCCAGGTTATTGGACACCGAATTACTGGAGACCAGGATGGGGTCCGTCATGGGGATACGACTGGCACGATTGGTATTATCCGTATCCAGTGGTTTACAGTTATAGCGTAGGTTCACTGCTTGCTGAAATGGTTGATCTGAAAGCTCCGACTCCAAAAGCTGATGCTAAACTGCCGGTTGTTTGGACTGCTTACATGGCTGGATTATTGTCCGGTTCTGATAAGGTCGACACTCAGTTGTCAATCCGTGCAGTCGATCAGGCATTTGTTCAATCACCATACCTCAGGAAATAATTAAACGCGAATCAGTAAAATTTGAGTCTTATGAAAAAGATAAATAAATCAATAAAATTAGTCGCTTTACTTATCGCCTGTTTAGCGATGCCCTCACTGGCTGGCGCCCAGGTTGTAAACAATATGTATTTCAATATCGACTGGGATATTAACACTCCGTTCGGCAATAGCTTTGCCGACAAGACAAGCGGTTGGGGTGCTCACGGTGAAGCCGGTTATTATGTAGTTCCTAATTTTGCAGTAGGTGCATTTATTTCTTATCACACGAATAATAAATACATCGACCGTCAGACACTCAATGTAGGCGAAACTTCTGCTATCACATCCGATCAGCAACATTCCTTATTCCAGTTGCCTTTTGGTGCAGCATTCCGTTATAGCTTTACACGTGAAGGTCAGTTCGAACCTTATGTATCAGCTAAATTGGGTACTGAATACAGCGAAATGTCGACTTATATGAATGTAATGAAAGTATACGACCGCCAGTGGGGTTTCTATGTAGCTCCTGAAATCGGTATGAATATTTTCTTTACTCCGGAAAAGAAATTCGGTTTGCACGTAGCCGCTTATTACAACTATGCAACAAACAAAAGCAAAGTCCTGACTTATTCCATGGACGGAATAAATAACTGGGGCGTACGCTTCGGTGTTGCATTCTAAAATAGAAGTTTGTTCTTTTAAGTGTTTTATGTAGTTTATTAGAAAATGGGGAGCTGCAGAGGCAGCTTCTCATTTTTTTGTATCCAGCTTTAATATTCACTCCTAAGGATGAGGTGGACTGGATAAGGTAATTTATTAATTGAAACTTTTATTGTAGCTATGGTTCTATCGGAAGATAGTTTAGCTATAATATTTGGAACTTCAGCCCGAACGATAAGCTCAAATAGTCTTTCGGTTTCAGGTATTTATTCCCGAATTTACTAAGGATATACAGGTCACAGGTGCTAAGTTCGTAAAACAAGGTGACAGATTTATGCCATCTTCCCGGGTTGTTGAATTTGAAAGTGACACGTTCACCCAGGAAAATATGGGTACGTATGCGGGTTGGAAAAAAGTAATATCCATCAGGGTATTTGCTAGGGCTGTGTACCCAATAGTCCCTGTCGAGTAGGGTACTGATGTATAGCCCTGTTGTTAAAGGTTCGAAGTCAATGCTTTTATGTAAAGGGACTCTCCAGGGGATATAATTCTGTTTCAATGTAAAAGTAGCCATGGCATGTCGTCTTTTGGCACTCTCTGCACTAAGATTACGTGTCGTTTTAGGTACAAAGCCAAACAACAAGTCTGTTTCCCAATGATGACGGTAGTAATCCCAGCCCAAGCCGAAAGAGAACATCCCGATAGAGCCTGCAAATTGTATTTTGCTATATCGTGGAATTAAATTATCCCATAGTGAGGTGTACTTTTTCACATGCTTTTCATATAAAGTAGGAGTAGGAATGCTATCTTGTGCATTTATATGAAATGAGAAAAAAGCGAATATGAGTAATAGTAAACAGTTAGAATTTAATGATTTCATATGAATAGCTATCCGGTGTTATAGTATAGAGAAGATAAGTTCGTTTTCCTATATTGTCGCAGCAATAGTAAATAATCCCGTCATTGAACAGATCGCGTGCCACAAAGTTGTGATCATGGGCATGCAGGCAGAAAAGGAGAGAAGGGAACTCCCTGATCTTTTCCTGAAAAATATCTGCGACATTATTGTTGAACTGATCACTTCCCGGTGGAACATGCATGATAAAGACCGTACGTGTATCCTTTTCATTTGTATCATTCAATTGATTTTTTATGAAGGCGAAATTGGGTACAGGAGTTGAATAGTCATATTCAAGAGCATTTGTATTCAGACAGATGAAGCGGATTCCTCCTCCTGTTCGAAAAGAAAAGTCTTCATTACCATATAAATCCTCGTAAACCAGGTCGCCTTTGCCGATAATATCGTGATTGCCGATTAAGGCAACATAAGGGATATTTAACCGCGACAGGATTTCATGTTGCAGGAGATATTCTTTTTTGATACCGAAGTCGGTAAGGTCTCCACCATGAATAACAAAGTCGACGGAATCCAATTGGTTGACGTGTTTTACGAAATCGTCTGTTTCATCATACCAACGCTGTGTATCGCCGGTAAAGACAAAACGGATAGTATCTTTGTCTGCGCAAGTTTTTTCGATCCTGGCAATATTGGTTGCATTGATGTCTTTGTCTTCTTTATCTGAAACTCTTCCGTCATACGGGTGATAATCTATCAAATCGCAAGAGGTGAGTAGGATGAATAGTAATAAAGCATATTTATTTCTCATAATAAAGCCCCATCTTTTTATATGCAAAGATAGGGCGACTTTTATTTTAAGGAAAGGTCTTTATTGAACCATTGGTGGTCAAAATATCTATATGTGGAAGATTTGTTCCAGTTCCGTAAAATCCGAGATCACGAGATCTGCTGTTTCGTCTCCCCGATATTCATCCCAGCCAATGCTTTTCAACCAAATTGTCTTACATCCGATGGAGGTGGCAGGGATAATATCTTTATCGTAGGAGTCACCGATTACGACGATCTCTCCTGCGGGGAGTGCTAATTCTTTTACGCCTAATCCGAAAATGGCGGGATCTGGTTTACGGATACCGACAACTGCCGATTCGATGATCGACTGAAAATAGATATCGAGGTGGAAGTCTTTCAATACAGATTCGATATTCCCGTAAAAGTTAGAAACCAGCACCAGCGGATATTTTTTAGACAAGGCGGCAAGTATGGGACGGGCTGAATCGATCGATCTTCGTGCATACGCATAGCACCAGTCTGCCAGACGTTGTTTTAGTCCAGGGGTGGCATATTCTTCCGGCAGGAAATCACCTGCTTTGAGCCATTCGATTTGCAGGTCGGTTTTCAGGCGCAACATGTCGAGAAAGGTGTGATGCGGTTGCACGATCGGATTTTTACCTAGTGTCCGTTCTCCATGCACGTAAGCTTTACGGAAGGTCTCTTTACTTATCGGTACTTCTTCCGTCTGGTAAGCTTTCCAGATCACTTCGGCCCAATGCATACCGTTACTGTCGATAGTACCGCCGTAATCGAACAGGATCCCTTTTATCTTATCTGATTCTAACATATTGTCTTATGATTTTGATTTAAGTTCTTTGGTAAATTCAGCACAGAAATGTTCGTGCGTGTATATCATATATATCAGCATCGTATTTAATACAGTCATTTCAAATACGAAATACAACCACGGCATATCAATAAAAATACTGATGAACAAGGCGATGACACGTGTGTTGAACGACAACATGTTCGTGTATTTCATCATCGGGAGGCTCTTTTCCCGGAATGCTTTGCGGAACCACTCCGGAGCTTCGTCATGATATTTGTTGCGGATGATATCCATCATCTTCTGAAACTTCGGTGTTAAAGCTTCCTGGCCGACAGTATAGTTGATATAGAATGTTTCGAATAGTTTGTAGATGAAATCCTTTTTCCAACTCATTGTCTTGTATTTCTCTTTCAGGGCAGGGGAGTGGGATAATTCGCTTCCGGCTTTTCCCTTCAGGAACAGGAGGTGGATGTTCCGGTAATAGTCGGCCATAGCGGCCTGTTTACTGTGGAAGAATCCGGTGATGGCTGCTAATATCCATATCCAGATACCCCATTCCGGTGTGAGGCGAAGGCAGATTGCTGCATAGATAGCTATGAACCAGCAGTCGCCGGCAGTACCGTCGAGTATGCGTCCCAGAGGTGTTTTCTTTCCGGTCATACGGGCCAACTGTCCGTCTGCACTGTCGTAGGAGTTTGCCCAGATAAGCAGTAGCATGCCGATTATGTTGACTGTCAAGTCCTGGAAGTAGAAACAGATACCTGCTGCAATCCCTATGAATATACTTGCCACGGTAATGGCATTGGGGGATACTCCCAGTTTATTGAAGAACAAAGCCCAGCGATAACCTATCGGACGGTAGAAATGAATGTCGATAAACTCTTCTGTGTCCAGTGATTTGAGAGTTGATTCTATATCGGGTTTCTTTTTCGTATCTTCCATTATTTGTTGATTAAATTATAGATGCGGCGGGCTATCTGGGGAGCGGCTTCGTCCCGGCAAGGGGCAAAGCTGGGCCAGTCGTTGAAGTCGATCAATCGGATTGAACCGTCTTCGGATACAATGCAGTCGCCACCGTAAACATGTATATTTAATACTTCTGCTGCATGGCTGCAATAGCTTTGCAGCTTTGAGTCGTCAAACGGAATGCCTTTGGCCATTCCGTTTATTTGTTCTAGTCCAAATTTACTGTGATGCTGGCTGGATGGATAGAACCAATAAAAGAAATCAGTACCGGTTACACCGTAAAACTTAACCAGGTCACCTACCAGATGTTCGTTGATAACTGCTGTTTTAATGCCGCGAATAGCGTATTCTTTCAGAATTGTTTTGGCCTCCTCCGGGTTTCTGACATACGTAACGTCTTCCCGGTGGATAGCGTGGAAGTCACCGCGTTTGATCCAGCAGTTGTAGAATCCGGCTTCTTCCATTGCGGCAGTCGGATCTTCATCGGTGGGAAGGATCAGGCTGGCCGGATGTGAGATATTGTTCGACATTAACAGGCGTGTCATTTTCTCGCGCGTACAGTTTTCAATACCATAACCGGAGTTGATAACGGTGTATCCCTGATCCTCCATTTGCTGAAGCTTATGGATGGATGTCCAGTTTCTTACCATGTTGAAGATTGCAGTCTCTTCAAAGTTCCGGATAATCAGGTCTGATTCTATGTATTCGTTTACTTCACACCCCAAATCGCGCAGATATTGAGCGGTCAGGGAAAAGATGGCGGCATCGTTTCCGATATGATTGGGGGAGAATTGATTTTCCCGGCGGATGCCTGCTATTGTTAGTTTACTCATTGTTTACTGTTTTAAAAACTCTTCGGCTTTTTGGATATCTTCGGCATGATCGACATCTACGATTTTACTGAATGGATATGCTTTAAGCTGCAATCCTTCAGTTATAAGCTGGCGTTGATAGTTGCGCATGCGTGACATTCCCTGTTCGATGGCTTTATTCAAAACCTTTAGCCCGGAACGTCTCAGGCAGTAGATACCGCCGGATATGTAAGTACATGCGGGCTCTCCCTGTTTGTCTAAAAAACCATGGATCATTAAATCCTTGTCTGTATCTACGTATAGGGGTTTTTCATCATCTATAAAATCGGTTACGGCCATCAGTCCGTCCAACCGGTTTTCTTTTAGGAATTCATTAATGTATCCACTGAACTCATCTTCCTTAAAAATCGTGTCGACAGTAGTCAGGCAGATATTGTCGCTGTCCAGGTGGTGATTCAGTTCATAGAAACTATGCATCGAACTGGGTGTCGACTTTACCAGCAGCCGGAAAGGAACCGGAAGTTCCAGCTTCTGCAGGTGTTCCTGTACCTCTGTCATTTCTTCGTTTACGATAATACTGATAGATGACGCGTCGTTTTTCAGGAAGACATTGATCAGACGGTCTATA
Organism: Parabacteroides timonensis; assembly: GCF_900128505.1. Lineage (NCBI taxonomy): Bacteria > Pseudomonadati > Bacteroidota > Bacteroidia > Bacteroidales > Tannerellaceae > Parabacteroides > Parabacteroides timonensis. The sequence continues at coordinate 1,899,524 of NZ_LT669941.1, read as the reverse complement.
AGAGTGATACCATTTAGTTGCACTAAAGGTTTGGGCCATTTAATACCTTCTTGCACCAATCGGGAACCCTCGCCTGCTGCAATGATTGCATAATCCATATGTTAGAATATGTTTGAATTAAAAAGAGTAATATATGAAAAGAATTTCTTCTTTCTGTGAGAAGACAGGCTTTTCACGGAAAGAAGAAATCTTTATCTCTGTATGTATTTTATCAATCCAGATAGCTGGGCTCTTTTTCGCCGATCATGTTACGCAGTGTCTGTTTAACCATTCTCCACTGTGTGAACAGGTCATGAACAGGCTGGTGTTCGAAGTCGTGCATCGGGCTCTTGCAGAAGAATGACAACCAGGTCTGGATACCGGACATACCGGCACGCAAAGCAAGGTCGCTGAACAATACAAGGTCGAGTGCGATAGGAGCGGCAAGGATAGAGTCGCGGCAAAGGAAGTTTACCTTGATTTCCATCGGATATCCCATCCATCCGAAGATGTCGATGTTGTCCCATGCTTCTTTGTTGTCTTTACGCGGCGGGTAGTAGTTGATACGTACTTTATGATATACATCGCCATAAAGATCCGGATATTTCTCTGGTTCGAAAATGTTATCGATTACCGACAGTTTGCTGACTTCTTTCGTCTTGAAGTTTGCAGGGTCGTCCAATACTTCGCCGTCGCGATTTCCTAAGATATTGGTAGAGAACCAACCGCTGACACCCAGCATACGTGTTTTGAACATCGGAGCCAGTACTGTCTTCATCAGTGTCTGTCCGCTCTTGAAATCTTTACCTGAGATAGGTACATTCATCTGTTTGGAGAATTCCCACATAGCAGGCGTGTCTACGCACAGGTTGGGAGCACCCATGATGAACGGAGCACCTTCTGCAATGGCAGCATAAGCATAACACATACTGGGAGAAATGGCCTCCGTATTGTTTTCCTTCATTGCTTTTTCCAATGCGGCAAGCGACATATGTTCTTCTGAAAGAGGAATATAGATTTCTGTACTTGCTGCCCATAATACAGCGATACGTTCACAGTTGTTAGCTGCTTTGAAATCGCGAATATCCTGGCGAATTTGCTCTACCATATCCCAACGAGTAGCAGCTTGTTTAATATGCGTTCCGTTTAAGCGTTTGGCCCAGTTGTGATCGAAGGCTGCCGGCATCGGCTTAATAGCCTCCAGTTCATCTTTCACCTTGTTCAGGTCTTTTTCCTTTAAAACTTCTGCATACATGGCGGCTTCATATGCATTGTCTGCGAATATATCCCATCCGCCGAATACAATATCGTTCAGATCCGCCAAGGGTACAATGTCCTTAATTGCCTTTTCTTCTCCATTTTCCAAACGCATCGTCGCCATTGCTGCGATTGACCCGATTGGTTTGGCTGCCCCTTTACGAGCGGCCAGTGTACCTGTAATCATGGTGGTTGCTACTGCTCCACCTACACCCACAACGAGAATACCAAGTTTTCCTTTGGCTTCTTTTACTTCGATTTTTTCCATGTCAATTTAAGTTCAAAAATAATCGTGCAAATTTAGGCCTTCTAATTTGAATTAAAAAGGATAAATATGCGATATAATTGGTCAAAAATACTATAATTTCCAACAACTTGTCCGGATAACGACTTAAAAGTATTATGCTTTAGAAGTCCGTTTTGCCCTGATACTTTGTAAAATGGAGGTTCTGTTGTATACCTCGTTATCCGTTTTATGTGTTACAAAATTATAAAATACATTTTACCTGACAAATAAATTCGTGATTATGATGATTTATTAAATAAAAATACTTTTCTTTGCCCCATGTGAACAACATAGTTTTCAGAAATAGTTCTTTTATCTCCGATGTAATATTCAAAAATGAATTTATTTTGTAGTAATCGACCTTTCCAAGCTTATTTGTTACAGTTTTTTTATTAATTATTTTATATCATTTTTGTATGAATATTTACATTGGTAACCTGAACTATCGGGTTAGAGAATCTGACTTACAGCAGGTTCTGGAAGAGTATGGAGTTGTAGAATCAGTAAAGTTAATCATTGATCGCGACACCAACAGATCTAAAGGTTTTGCATTCGCTGAGTTCACAAATGAAAGCGAAGCAAGAAATGCGATCAAAGAATTGGACGGTGCTGAATACGAAGGTCGTCAGATGGTTGTTAAAGAAGCAACTCCGAGACGTTGAGTTAGCTTTAGCAAATAAAATATTGAAAGGGATACGGTGGGTAAAACTTCCGTATCCCTTTTTATTTATGCCGATAATTTCTTACGTTTGCTGCAAATTTAAAAAACAAATGAAAATAATAGGTATTTGTCTCGTGCTTGCCGGTTTGCTGGCTATACAAACTGCTTCTGCACAGATTCCTGAACGTGTGTTTAAATCGGACCACAGGATTGATCCGGATAAAAAGGGGCAACTGTCCGTGGAGCTGGATAATATAAGCTTTTTCAAAGATAATGAATATACGGGTTCTATTATGAAAGGATATTCGCTTCCGGGACTTTGGGTGCAGCCGAAAGTGATCTTCTATCCGTTAAGTAACATCAAACTGGAGGTGGGCGCTCACATGCTGCGTTACTGGGGAGCAACTAAATATCCAAGCCTGGCTTATCAGGATATTGCAACCTGGAAAGGTAATCAGTTTCAGCATGGATTTCATGTGCTTCCTTTCTTTCGTGCACAGGTGGCCTTGTCGGATCATGTAAATATAGTATTAGGAGATATTTATGGGGGAGCGAATCATAATCTGATCGAACCGTTATATAATCCGGAACTGAACCTGACTGCTGATCCTGAGGCCGGCCTGCAATTGTTATACGATTCCCGGCGGTTCGATTTCGATGTATGGGTGAACTGGGAGAGTTTTATCTTTCATGGAGATACTCACCAGGAAGCGTTTACGGTCGGTTTGTCTGCGCGGTACAAGCTGAACAATCCGGAATCACGTTTTCATTTCTATGTACCTCTGCAAGGTCTTGCTCAGCACCGGGGAGGAGAGATAGATACGATCTACACTAATTCGGTTCAGACTTTGATGAACGGTGCGGTTGGTGCCGGTGCAGTATGGAATACAGGAAATCCTATATTTAAGAATGTCAATTTAGAATTTGACGTAACCGGTTATTACCAGCAAGCCGGTGAATTATGGCCTTATGATAGCGGGACTGGCTTTTATGTTCGCGCCTCGGCCGATATTTATGATTTTCGTGTGAAAACGTCCTATTGGAATAGTAATAAGTTTATATCGATGTTCGGCAGTCCTTTCTACGGAGCTGTTTCAACATCCACCGAAGGTGTTACGTTTGACGGACAGAATATGTTCTATCTGGGATTTGAATACTCCCGGAGTTTCGGAAAAGGTTTTTCTATGGGAGTAGATGTCGATATATACCAACATCTTCCTGTTAACATGTATGAACAAGGAGTAGACGGATTCAGTAAGTCCGGTAGTGCGACGAGTTTTTCTGCCGGAGTTTATTTACGGATAAATCCGTCATTCCTGATCAAAAGCTTTTAATTCAACTTCGCCTTTTCCTCTTTCTGATAGGATTCGAGCAGGTAGATCGTTTTTGCCAATGAGGGGAATATCGGGAGGATAACCGGTCTTTCCGGGTCCCATTCCGGATCTTCCGTGATCATGGCAGATAAACTTCCTGCATACATTAATACTGTTTGTGCATCGGTAACGGCCGTTATGATATAACGTTGTTCTGCGGGTAGCAAAACAAAATACCCTTCATTTAGTTCTATGGCCGAAGTTGATGTTTGGGGGTCGATAAGAAGTGTTCCGGAGGTAACAAAAAGTAAGACATTGCCAATCGACTCTGTGTCGTATGCTGTTTCACCTGCTTTAACTTCTTTACATTCAAACTGATTAAAAAAATTCTTCATAAAAAAATATTACTCATTCAGTATTGCTTCAGACTGCCTGTTGGGTAGATATTGGAGCATGCCTTCAGAGTATTCTATCTGATGTTTACCATTTTCATCGGAGTAGATTACATAATATTCAATATCAGGGATGTTTTTGGCTGCCTGACGTGCTTTTTCAAGACCCATTGCCATGAAGGCCGTTGCGTAGGCATCGGCAGTGATACAGTCATCTGCAACAATAGTTGCGCTTAAGATATTCTGCTCAGACGGGTATCCTGTACGCGGATCGATCGTATGTGCATATTTTTTTCCGTCTTTTACGTAATAATTCCGGTAATTGCCCGAAGTGGCTACTCCGCCTTTTTTACATAGCTGGACAACCTCTTCTATATCGTTTCTTATTCCGGTGGAATCGTCTTCCGGTTTGTTAATACCGATGCGCCAGCAGTTTCCATTCTGGTTGACACCTTTCATTGTAACCTCACCGCCAATCTCAACCATATAATTCTTAACTCCTTCTCGTTCAAGCAAGCGGGCTATTATGTCGCTCGCATATCCCTTTGCAATGGCTGAACAATTCAGTAAAATGCGGGGATCTTCCTTCACTACCTTTCGTCCGTTCAGTTTTACTTTCTGATAACCGACAAACTGTTTGATACTGTCGATCATCTGTGGGGTGACACTGTCCATTTTGCTGAAACCAAATCCCCACAGGTTTACCAACGGAGCACATGTGATGTCGAAAACACCATCGGAATGGTCTGAGACTTCCCGGGCTTTGTTGAATACTTCGATAAACCAGTCGTCGGTTTCAACAGGCTCGTTCTGATTTACCTTGGATATGATAGAGTTCGGGTTGAACGGGTTCAATGACAGATTAAACTTCTGGAATTCAGCATCAATCTTGTCAGTCAGCAGTTCGGATGCTTCATATTTGACATGGTAGATTGTATGAAATACGGAACCACTCTCTTCAAAATATTGTTTCTGGTTTGTGCAAGCAGTGAGAACAAGTATCCATAGGCTTACCATAAAACCGATCTTCTTATACATCTCTTTTAATTTTAGGTCGGCAAAGGTACTAAAATTTATTGTAATTCATCTACTATCAAGGCTTAAGCATTTCTGCTCTCCATGTAAGCTCCTTTCATGGGAGATACACTGATATTTGTGAAAATATCGAGAATGCCTTGAGTATGAAGCGGAGCTGGTTTATTCCATTGTCTCCGGCGCTCCTGTAGGATCTGATTTATTTCCTCCGGTGTCTGTTGTACGCCGTTTGTTCCTGTAATTTCCAGTATCCGGGCCGGGATATCGATATGAATCAGGTCGCCGTTTTCAACCAAAGCGATAGGGCCTCCTTCGTATGCTTCCGGTGAGACATGGCCGATAGCCGGTCCACGGGTTGCACCGGAGAAGCGTCCGTCGGTAATCAGGGCGATACTTTCTGCCAGTTCCGGATCGGAGGCGATGGCTTCTGTCGTATAGAACATTTCGGGCATGCCGCTTCCTTTAGGACCTTCATAGCGGATAAAAACAGCATCGCCCGGATGAATTTTCTTTTGTAATACAGCTTGTAAAGCCTCCTCTTCCTTATTGAAAACACGGGCGATCAATGTCGCCTGCATCAGGTTGGGAGAGATGGCGGCATGTTTGACAACGGCACCTTCCGGAGCAAGGTTTCCTTTTAATATAGCAATCGCTCCTTGTTTACGGATCGGATTATTGAAAGGCTTGATGATATCGCTTACTTTTACTCCAAGTGCAGGGAGGTATTTCCGGCATCCTTCATAAAAGCCGTTCTGGCGGAGTGTTTCAAGATTTTCTCCCAGGCATTTGCCTGTAACGGTTCGTACATCCAGATTAAGAATGCCTTTAAGTTCTTCCATAATGGCCGGTACACCTCCTGCATACCAGAAATATTCGCCCGGCCAGAATCCACTTGGCCGGATATTCAACAGGAATGGGATCTGTCGATGGATTTCATCTAACAGTTCAGGGGAAAGTTCTAAGCCGAGTTCATGTGCAATAGCTGGCAAATGCAACAGGCTGTTGCTCGAACCGGCTATGGCGGCATGTACCATGATGGCATTTTTAAAGGCGTCGATAGTCAGAATGTCGGCGGGAAACAATTCTTCATTCCCCAATTCGACAGCCCGCTGACCTGCGTAGCGGGAAATATCTTTTAAATAATGTATATGAGTAGGAATCAAGGCTGAACCTGGCAATGCGATACCTAGTGCTTCCGCCATTACCTGCATAGTAGAGGCTGTACCCATAAAAGAGCAGGCTCCACAGGAAGGGCAAGCGTCTTTTTTATAAGCCAGGAATTGTTCTTCGCTGATCTCTTTACGTTCGTATTGTGCGTTATATTTGCCGATCTGCTCCAGTGTGAGCAAGTTGGGACCGGCTTTCATAATGCCTCCGGGAACAAGTACGGCCGGCATATTCAGGCGGGCGATCGCCATTAGGTGGGCCGGGACGGATTTATCGCAACTTGTGATAAATACGCCAGCGTCGAATGGAGTCGCTTTGACATGTATCTCCATCATGGCGGCCATGATATCGCGGGATACAAGTGAATAATTCATGCCATCATGTCCCTGTGCCTCTCCGTCGCAGATATCGGTTACGTAATAATTGGCAGCCCGTCCTCCGGCATCATGAATGCCTTTTCCTGCTTCTTTGACCAGTTTATTCAGATGTGCACTACCGGGATGGCTATGTCCATAACTACTTTCGACAATGATCTGGGGTTTGCTGAGGTCGTCGATGCTCCATCCGCTACCGAGCCTGAGTGAGTCGATTTCCGGGGCCAGTTTACGTAACTCCTGACTTTTCATAAATTATTCTTTTAACTGAAGAACATATGTTCTATTAATATTTTAGTTCCGATACCGATCAGGATCAGTCCACCGATCAGATCGAGTTTCAGGTCGACCTTACGTCCGAAGCGGCTTCCGAAGTATACACCGGAAGCTGACATCAGGAAGGTAACAATCCCGATCAGGGAGGCCTGGATGATAATATCCGATTTGAGGATAGCCAGCGATATACCGATTGCCAGGGCGTCGATACTCGTAGCAATGGCTAACCCGAACAATGTCTTGTTGCAAAGCGGATTGGATTTACAGTCTTCATCCTCTTTCTGGGTACTGTCGTAAATCATTTTACTACCCAAGTATAATAAAAGAATGAAAGCGATCCAGTGGTCGAATGCTGTAATGTATTTCTGGAATCCGACGCCTGCCAGATAGCCAAGAACAGTCATTACTGCCTGTGTGATCCCCATAAAAGAGCCTATCTTAACCATATTACAAACGGTACATTTACGAATCATCGCACCGCCGGTTACAGACACGGCTAAACTATCCATCGATAAACCGATAGCTAGTAACACTATTTCTATAATTGACATATATTAAAAAGTTTCCCTTTTGCTAACCTCTTCGATCGCTTTGCTTCGGAATACGGACAAACTTTCCCGTATCTTATATTTCCGATTCGATCTTATAATTGTTCCGGTTGGGGGCATTTCTGGATATCAACTCTCCGATAAATCCGGCAAGGAACATCTGGGTTCCCAGTATCATTGCGGTAAGTGATATATAGAAATAAGGCGAATTAGTCACAAGCGGACGTAAATCACCTGAAAACATCGAGATCAGTTTCATGCTCAGAACGATTACTAAAGCTATAAAACCGATAAAGAACATAACGCTTCCCCAAAGGCCGAAAAAGTGCATCGGTTTCTTTCCGAACTTGGAAGTAAACCATAGCGTAATCAAATCGAGATAACCGTTCACGAAACGATTTAGTCCGAATTTGGTTGTCCCGTATTTGCGTGCCTGGTGTTGTACTACCTTTTCGGCAATCTTATTGAAACCTGCGATCTTTGCCAGGTAAGGAATATACCGGTGCATATCATTATACACCTCTATATTCTTTATTACAATATTCTTATATGCTTTTAATCCACAATTGAAATCGTGGAGATTGTTTATACCGGAGAATCTACGTGCCGTAGCATTGAACAACTTAGTCGGTATAGTCTTGGATAATGGATCGTACCGCTTCTTTTTCCATCCGGAAACGAGATCATACCCTTCGTCTTTTATCATACGGTAAAGTTCGGGGATCTCGTCGGGGCTGTCTTGCAGGTCAGCATCCATGGTTATGACCACATCTCCTTTGGCGCGCTGGAAACCACAGTGCAATCCGGGGGATTTACCATAGTTGCGACGGAATTTAACACCTCTAACACATGGATTTTTTTGTTGTAACTCTTCGATTACTTCCCATGAGTTGTCCGTACTTCCATCGTTTACAAATATAACTTCGTAAGTAAAGTTGTTTTCTTTCATTACCCGCTCTATCCATGCTTCCAACTCAGGAAGGGATTCGGCTTCGTTATACAACGGAATAACTACTGATATGTCCATTATTTGTTTTGTTTCTCCTTTTATTCTTGTCCGACATTTCCGGTTTCATTATTTCTGCATATAATAGCAGCTACCGGAATTGAAAGTATGATACCGTAAAATATATTGTTAAAGATACCTTGAATCGCCATGTGGATAGGAGTGAAGTTCGTTCTTCCTACAGCCTCCATTACTTCGGTGCTTACCTGCGAATCTTTCAGTACATCTATCATCTGGTTTATCGAGTTAGACAGAAAGTCAGCCGGTGCGATAAACTGGAAAAATACAAAATGTTCCAATGCTACGATCAGAGCGGCAAAGAAATAGAGCATCGTACCGAATCGCCATGCGTGAAAGAAGCTGATTTTTCCACCGATGTCTTGTTTATATCGTTTAGTCAGATAGTAGGCGATAAACGGAACCAGCAATGTTAGTGCCAAATAGACAATATTAAGAGCGGGAATTGTATTGCCGAAAATAAAGAATAGATACTTTATCACCCAGTAAATTCCCATGGCCAGGCCATAAGTCATCGCACTTTTTAATAGTAGACCTTTATTTTCTTCCATCGTATATTGCTGTTTTAAAATTTATATCAGCAAAATTAATCCTTTTGCAAGAATATGCAATTATGATAATAAAAAAAAGAGGAAGTTTACTTAAATAAACTTCCTCTTTTTGAGAGCCTCTTGTCGGATTCGAACCAACGACCCCGAGATTACAAATCACGTGCTCTGGCCAACTGAGCTAAAGAGGCAGGTGGGTAAGCTTACTACATCGCGCCGCTACAACCAAGTACCCTTGCTGCGGTCAAGCCCTGGGGGATTCCGAGGGAGCATGCCGTATAGGACTTACCCGGGTGCAAAAGTAGATATTATTTTTTACAATGCAAGTGTTTTTTCATCTTGTGAGTGATATTTGTTTCTAAGTGGCTGTAAACCTTTTGCTTTCTGGTTGGTTAAAAAATGTATACGATTCTCCAGGCTTGGTATGTCTTGTCGGCAGTTTCTTCTTGATGAAACTTTTGTTTCGTCCGGTAGAAACTTTAGTTTCATTCGGGAGAAACTCTTTTGGGAAAATCGAAGTTGTTTTCTGTTATAAATATGCTCATGCATGAACTTCCGGTAATTATATTTTTTTGAGAGATTAGAGTCTGCTCTGGTATATGTCTAAATAATCTCGTACATTTGTGTCCTAATTTAAAATTCAAAAATAGTAAGAACAATGGGTGGTTTTTTCGGCACTATTTCTAACTCGGCTTGTGCTACCGATTTATTCTATGGCACAGATTACAACTCTCACTTAGGAACCCGCAGAGGCGGTATGGCAACTCTCCATAATGGCGTATTTAAGCGTTCTATCCATAATCTTGAAAATTCTTATTTCCGTACACGTTTTGAAAGTGAACTGGACAAGTTTCAGGGAAACTCCGGTATCGGTATCATCAGTGACACGGATCCTCAACCTATCTTTATTAATTCTCACCTGGGTAAATATGCCGTAGTAACGGTTGCCAAAGTGAATAATATGGATGAGTTGGAGAAAGAACTACTGGATAAAGGTTGTCATTTCTCCGAATTAAGTTCCGGACAGACCAATCAAACAGAATTGATCTCATTACTTATATCTGAAGGAAGAACATTTCTGGAAGGAATAGAACTGGTATTCGAAAAGGTAAAAGGTTCTTGTTCGATGTTGATCCTTACCGAAGACGGTATTATTGCAGCCCGTGATAAATGGGGACGTACGCCGATACTGGTCGGAAAGAAGGAGGGAGCTTATGCAGCCACCAGCGAACCTTGTAGTTTTCCGAATCTGGGATATGAAATAGAATATAATGTAGGACCGGGTGAAATCGTACATCTTACAGCTGATAAGATGACACAATTGCGTAAACCGAATAAAAAGATGCAGGTTTGTTCTTTCTTGTGGGTTTACTATGGATATCCGGTATCTGAATATGAAGGGGTAAATGTAGACGCTTCACGTTATGCCAGCGGTGTTTCGATGGCAAAGAAGGATGAAGTGGAAGCCGATTTCGTATCCGGTATTCCTGATTCGGGTATTGGTATGGCTTTGGGGTATGCTGAAGGAAAGGGAATCCCTTACCGCCGCGCTATTGTGAAATATACACCGACATGGCCTCGTAGCTTTACTCCGGCTAACCAGGCTGTTCGTGACTTGGTTGCTAAAATGAAACTGATTCCAAATCGTGAACTGTTGCGTGGAAAGCGGGTTATCTTCTGTGACGACTCGATTGTACGTGGAACACAGCTTCGCGATAATGTAAATATATTGTACGGATATGGGGCAAAAGAGGTACACATGCGTATCGGATGTCCTCCTATCTTGCATTCATGCCCGTTTGTCGGATTCTCCGCTTCCAAATCTCATCTCGAACTTATTGCCCGCCGGATTGTTAAAGAAATAGAGGGCGATGATGCTAAGAATCTGGATAAGTATGCGGCAACCGGTACTGAACAATATAATAACCTTGTTGAGCGTATCCGTGAACAGCTGAACATCACTACGCTCAAATTTAACACCGTAGAAGATTTAATTCAATCGATCGGCTTGCCTAAGGAATGCGTTTGTACGCATTGCTATGACGGGTCAAGCTGTTTCTAAAAAAACACAGCCTTATGAATCTGACAGAACGATTTTTGAAGTACGTTACGTTCGACACACAGTCGGACGAAGAAACGGGCACAACGCCCAGTACTCCCGGACAGCGGGTGCTTGCCCTTGAATTGGTAAAGGAACTGGAAGCTATTGGCCTGGAAGATATTACCCTGGATGATAATTGCTATCTGATGGCTACTCTTCCGGCTAATACAACAAAAAAAGTGCCGACTATCGGTTTTATTGCGCATCTGGATACCAGTCCGGATATGTCCGGAAAAGATGTAACTCCGCGTATCGTAACCTATAAAGGGGGAGATATCGTGTTGTGTGCTGAAGAGAATGTCGTACTTTCTCCCCTGATGTTTCCTGAGTTGAACGACTATAAAGGACAGGATATTATCGTGACTAACGGTAAGACTTTGCTGGGTGCCGACGATAAGGGGGGAGTGGCCGCTATCATTTCGGCTGTTCAGTATCTGAAGGATCATCCGGAAATCGAACATGGAAAGATTCGTATCGGTTTTACTCCCGATGAAGAGATAGGCCAGGGTGCCGATCATTTTGATGTGGAAAAGTTCGGTTGCGAATGGGCTTATACGATCGATGGTGGACAGATCGGCGAACTGGAATATGAAAACTTCAATGCTGCCGGAGCAAAAGTAACTTTCAAAGGGTTGAATGTTCATCCGGGTTATGCAAAGAATAAAATGTTGAATGCTTCGCTTTTGGCGATCGAGTTCGCTTCGTGGTTGCCTGCATCGCAGCGTCCGGAACATACAACGGGGTATGAAGGCTTTTATCACTTGACTAATATGTCCGGTACCGTGGAAGAGGCTTCTTTGTCTTATATTATCCGCGATCATGTTCGTACATTGTTCGAAGAAAAGAAAGAACAGTTGCGTCTATTGGTAAAACGTATGAATGAAATACATCCGGGTAGTACGACACTCGAACTTCGCGACCAGTATTATAATATGCGTGAGGTGGTTGAACCGAAGAAATATATTGTGGACCTGGCGTTCGAAGCGATGGAAGCTGTCGGTGTAAAGCCGTTGGTAAAGCCGATTCGTGGCGGAACGGACGGTGCCCGTCTGTCGTTTATGGGATTGCCTTGTCCGAATATCTTTGCGGGAGGACTGAATTTCCATGGACGTTATGAGTTCCTTCCGGTCAACTCACTGGAAAAAAGTATGCAAACCATAATAAAAATAACTGAGCTGTTAGCTCAAAAATCTTAAACGAATAATAACATGAAAACAACTCCGTTTACCGATGTGCATATCGCATTGGGAGCAAAAATGCACGAATTTGCCGGCTATAATATGCCTATTGAATATACCGGCATCATCGACGAACACATGACCGTAGTGAATGGTGTAGGTGTGTTTGATGTATCTCATATGGGTGAGTTTTGGGTAAAAGGCCCGAATGCGCTGGCTTTTATTCAGGGTATCACGTCTAATGATGCTTCTGTTTTGCCTTTGGGTAAGGCACAATATACCTGTTTCCCTAATGACAAAGGCGGTATTGTAGATGACTTGCTGGTTTATCATTATGAACCGGAAAAATATCTATTGGTAGTAAATGCCGGTAATATTGCGAAGGACTGGGATTGGTGTGTAAGCCATAACACAGTGGGAGCAGAGCTTGAAAACTCTTCCGACCGTACTGCACAGCTGGCTATCCAGGGACCGAAAGCAACTGAAGTTTTACAGCGTCTTACTTCTGTCAACCTGTCTTCTATTCCTTATTATTCATTCGTGACGGGTGAATTTGCTGGATGTAAGAACGTGATCATATCTAACACGGGTTACACCGGTGCCGGTGGTTTCGAACTATACTTCTATCTGGATGATGCTATGACGATCTGGAATGCTATCTTTGAAGCTGGAAAACCGGAAGGTATTAAACCGGTAGGTCTGGGTGCACGTGATACGCTTCGTCTGGAAATGGGTTTCTGCCTGTATGGAAACGACCTGGATGATACGACTTCTCCGATCGAAGCAGGTCTGGGATGGATCACCAAGTTTGCAGAAGGAAAAGAATTTACCAACCGTGCGGAACTGGAACGTCAGAAGAAAGAAGGCGTAACACGCAAACTGTGTGCATTCGAACTGATAGATAAAGGTATACCCCGTCATGGTTACGAGATTGTAGATGCTGAAGATAATGTGATCGGGGTGGTAACTTCTGGTACAATGTCTCCTGTATTGAAAAAAGGTATCGGTATGGGATATGTGAAACCTGAATATGCCAAGGCTGGTACAGAATTCTTCATAAAAGTACGTAACAGAAATCTGAAAGCTCAGGTGGTGAAAGCTCCGTTCCGTAAATAACCGGAAACGGTTTTTATATAAAGAGGCTGCTTTAAAATATAGCTTTTTCCTGATCAACCGGTCTGAATAAAGTGGTATTTTGAAGCAGTCTCTTTTTTCCTATATTTGTACGATCTTAAATGAATTATTATGATAAAAACAAGCAAATCTCCGCGTATCGAAGCATTGGATATATTCCGGGCATTCACGATGTTTCTTATGCTTTTTGTTAACGATATACCCGGATTGCACGATATCCCTTACTGGTTATTGCATGCCCGTTTTGATGAAGATATGCTGGGCTTCTCTGATACCATTTTTCCAGCTTTCCTGTTTGCTATGGGGATGGCGATACCGTATGCTATTCGTAACCGGATGAAAGCGGGTGATACATTGCCTGAGATTATTACACATATCTTTTGGCGGACGGTTGCCTTGTTACTTATGGGAGTCTATACGGTAAACAGGGATACATTGGATGCTTCGGCAAGCGGAATTTCTTTGCCTAATTTCTCTTTGCTGATGGTTTTGGCCTTTTTCCTGATATGGAGTGTGTATCCTAGAGCGAGTCGGAAGAAAAAATATATGTTTTGGGGGATGAAAGCCGTAGGTATTGCTATTCTGATTTACCTGTTCATTATATATAAAGGTATGGGAGGTGCTTCTTTCTCTCCTCAATGGTGGGGTATATTGGGATTGATCGGATGGACTTATCTGGTTTGTGCTGTAGTTTTTTTGATTACCAGGGAGAGGTTGTTTTTGTTGTCGGTTGTTTTTCTGGCGATAATCGCATGTAGTCTGTTGTCTGCTGACGAAGTATTTAAGGAGTGGACATGGTCGCACTATTTACCTAGCCAGGCAACTTTACATGCTTTTGGTATAGCCGGCATGTGTGCCTCGGTTGTTATGCAGCGTTATGCCGACAAACAATATCCAGGTAAGTTCTTTTTGATTATGGGAATTACAGGAGTTGTTATGTTGGTTGCCGGAGTCTTAGCTCATCAGTATTGGATTATTTCCAAGATACAGGCTACCCCGACATGGCTGTTTTATTGTTGTGCGATTTTCTTCCCTTTGTTTGCATTTGTTTACTGGCTGACGGATGTGAAAGGGCAGAGTCGGTGGTTTGCCTTATTGAAGCCGGCAGGTACTGTTACGCTGACCTGTTATATTATTCCTTATGCCTGGTACAGTATCGAAACATTACTTCATGTACATTATCCGACCTTCCTGCAAGCCGGTATTCCCGGGCTGGTCAAGTCTTTGGTATATTCACTGCTGGTGATCGGTGTGGCAGGATTGTTGAATATGATGAAGATACGTTTAAAAATATAGAACGATAACCTTGCATCTTTCGTATTAAATCAGTTCCTTTGTGATGCTATAAAACATATATTACAGTGTTGCAATTTATCAAAAACTGGATGCTTCCATTGGCTATGCTGACTGGGGCAGTTGCTTATCCATTAATAAGTTATATATCATTTCTGACTCCATATCTGATTTTTACGATGTTGTTGCTTACATTCTGTAAGCTTTCTCCCCGTGATTTGCATATATATCCGGCACATATTTGGCTATTGCTTATCCAGTTGACCGGTTGTTTGATTATTTTTTTTATTGTCCGGCTTTTTAATCCGATAGTAGCAGAAGGGGCTCTGATTTGTGTACTGGCTCCGACGGCAACAGCTGCAGCCGTTATAACCGGGATGTTGGGTGGAAATGTGGCTTTCCTGGCTAGCTATGTGTTTCTTTGTAATGTAGGTGTGGCAGTGGTCGCTCCGTTTCTTTTTTCTTTTTTAGGTACACATAGCGATATGCCTTTCTTTGAATCATTCATGTATATTTGTAAGCAGGTAGGTCCGTTACTTATCCTTCCGTTGGTTTGCGCTTGGGGTATGCAGTATTTTCTTCCTAAATTCCATAAGAAATTATTAAGTATCCATCAATTATCTTTTTATCTTTGGGCAGTAGCTCTGACAATCGTAACCGGAAATACTATTCGTTTTCTGGTGGAACAGAACAATCCGAATTATACGGTAGAGATAAGCCTGGCACTGGTTTCTCTGGTAATTTGTGTCGGACAGTTTTTGTTGGGCAGGCGTATTGGACGGCATTATGGCGATCCGGTATCTTCCGGACAGGGATTAGGACAGAAGAATACGATCCTGGCTATCTGGATGGCTCAGGTGTATCTGGATCCTATATCATCGGTTGCTCCGGCTGCATATGTTTTGTGGCAAAACATTATTAATTCATATCAGCTTTGGAGACAGAATCGTATAAAAACAAATAAATAATCATAGGATAGAATAATGGAAATAATAAATAATAGGAATATATGAGATTAAGCGATGAATGGTTCACTGCATTGTCGGAAAACGAGTCTGGTAATCTGGTAACAATCTATGGCCGTGATGAACTGACTGAGTTTATCCGATCCGGGAAATTCAAGGAACGTGTAGAGATCACCTGGAAATATGAAGGGGATGAAAAAGGAATGCCTGGCGATACACTTGCTGAACAAATGGAAAATGTTCAGGAGGTATTGAAGAAAGCCATGGAAAAAGATAAATTGTCTATCCTGACTGCTGTATATACCGGAGCGGGAGAGAAGATTTGGGTATTCTATACCCGTACTGTTCGTGTCTTTGGAGAACGATTGAACGAAGCACTGGCTTCATTTGAATTGCTTCCAATTTCTATTTATACAGAAATTGATCCTGAATGGGAGGAATATTTGGATATGTATGAGATGAAGCAATGGGCTGTCGATTGAAATAATTATACAAAAGACGTCAGACGAAAGCTCTTCAAGAGTTTTACAAACCGGCCCCAAGTAGAAGCTTTGGGGCTTTTTTATATATAAAAAGACCTAGTGAAAATTGATATTATGGGTGTATTCATGTAAGAATGCTTTAAAATGTGTTTAATAACACATGTTTTGATATTTGATTAATCGATTAACTTACCTATGTTTGCAAATAGATGGAAAAATATTTTTTTTGCTTATTTAGTTAATCGTTTAATTTGTATTTGAGAAGCTACTGAATTAGAAAAAATATTATATCCTGTTTGGTTAATCGTTTAATTGTATACTAATTTATATATCATGAAAAGTTGTTATCCTAAAATCGGTATTCGTCCAATAATTGATGGACGGCGCCGCGGTATCCGTGAGTCATTGGAAGAAATGACAATGGGGCTAGCTATTCGCGTTGCCCAACTGTATAGTGAAACACTTCATTATCCGGATGGCTCTCCTGTTGAATGTGTTATTGCTGATACTTGTATCGGTGGAGTAAAAGAAGCTGCTAATTGTGCAGAGAAATTTGAAAAGGAAGGGGTAGGACTTTCTTTATCTGTTACACCTTGTTGGTGTTATGGTTCTGAAACGATCGATATGAATCCTTTGATCCCGAAAGCTATTTGGGGATTTAATGCGACTGAACGTCCGGGAGCTGTTTACCTCGCTGCAGCTCTGGCTGCTCATAATCAGAAAGGTTTACCTGCTTTTGGTATTTATGGTAAGGATGTTCAGGAAGTAACGGATACAGAAATTCCATCAGATGTAAAAGAAAAGTTATTGCGTTTTGCTAAAGCAGGCCTGGCTGTTGCTATGATGCGTGGTAAATCGTATTTGGCTATAGGTTCTGTTTCTATGGGGATTGCTGGCTCTATTGTGAATCCGGATTTTTTGCAGGAATATTTGGGAATGCGTACGGAGTATGTCGATTGTTCGGAACTGCTAAGGCGTATTCAATTGAATATTTATGATAAAGATGAATACGAGAAAGCATTGGAGTGGACAAAGAAAAATTGTATGCCTCGGGAAGGAGAAGATTATAATCCGGAGTCCATTCGAAAAACGCGTGAACAAAAAGATTCGGACTGGGAGTTTGTTGTTAAGATGACGATTATAATGCGTGACCTGATGTTTGGAAATTCTAAACTATGGGATATGGGATATGAAGAAGAGGCTATGGGACATAATGCTATTGTCGGCGGATTCCAGGGACAACGGCAGTGGACTGACTTTTTACCTAACGGTGATTTTTCTGAAGCTATTTTAAACTCATCATTCGATTGGAACGGAAAAAGAGCTCCTATACCATTTGCTACGGAAGATGATCATTTGAACGGTATATCTATGTTGTTCGGTTATTTATTGACAAATCGTGCGCAGATATTTTCAGATGTTAGGACGTATTGGAGTCCGGAAGCAATAGAACGTGTGAGTGGTTGGAAACCTGACGGTCTTTTAGCTGACGGAGCTATTCATTTAATCAACTCTGGTTCGACGACACTGGATGGAACCGGGCAACAGGAAGATGAAAATGGTTTACCTGTAATGAAGCCGTATTGGGAAATAACAGATAAAGAAGTCGATAAGATGCTGGAAGCTACAACTTGGTATCCGGCTTCTCTTGAGTATTTCCGTGGTAACGGATATTCTTCAAACTTCCTTACCCGTTCGGGAATGCCGGTAACTATGTGTCGTCTGAATCTGGTGAAAGGTTTAGGTCCGGTATTGCAGATTGCAGAAGGATGGACTGCTACATTTCCGGATCATGTTTTTGATATTATTAATAAACGGACAGATAAAACCTGGCCATCCACATTCTTTGTACCGAGAGTGACAGGAGAAGGACATTTCAAAAATGTATATTCTGTAATGAACTATTGGGGAGCAAACCATGGGGCTATCAGTTACGGACATATAGGTGCGGATCTGATTTCTTTGGCTTCCATATTATCTATACCTGTATGTATGCATAATGTAGAGGAGGATAAGATTTTCCGTCCTTCTGCCTGGAATGCATTCGGCTCTGATCCGGAAGGAGCAGATTATCGTGCATGTGAAAATTTTGGACCATTATATAAATAATCATCTATGCTTACTAAACCATTAAGAGGTATTATACCTCCAGTTATTACTCCAATGATCGATAATGATACGTTAGATATCATTGGATTGGAAAATCTCCTGAATCGTATGATAAAGGGAGGTGTGTCAGGTGTATTCATTTTGGGTACAAGCGGTGAAGCCCAGAATATCAGTTACAATGTGAGAAAAGAATTGATAAAGGAAACCTGTCGTGTTGTGGCGAAACGTATTCCTGTTTTAGTTGGAATTACGGATACGAGTTTTTCTGAATCTTTATCTTTAGCGGCCTGTGCAGCTCGTAATGGTGCTGATGCTTTGGTTGCAGCTCCTCCTTATTATTTTGCTCCCGGACAGGCTGAACTGATTCAGTATTATAACGATTTAGCGAATCAACTGCCTTTACCGCTGTTCCTTTATAATATGCCTTCTCATGTTAAGGTTATGATTGAACCGGAAACGGTCCTGGCTTTATCGGAGAATCCGAATATTATAGGGTTGAAAGATAGTTCTGCTAATGGCGTCTATTTTCAGAAACTGATATATTTATTCAGGAACAATCCTGAGTTTACGTTATTATGTGGTCCAGAGGAAATGACGGCTGAAGTTGTTTTGATGGGAGGTCATGGCGGGGTGAACGGAGGTGCAAATCTCTTCCCGGAATTATATGTGGCTCTTTATGATGCTGCAGCGAATAAAGATTTTGAGAAATTAGCCGAATTACAACAACAGGTGTTGAAGATAAGTCTTTCCTTATATAATATCGGGAAATATGCTTCCAGCTATATAAAGGGAGTGAAGACTGCTTTAAACCTGATGGGAGTTTGTAGTGATTATATGGCGGAACCGTTCCATAAATTCAAAGAAACGGAGAGGGAAATAGTAAGAAAGAGTTTAATGGATTTGAATATTAAAATCTAAAATTTATGAAGCAAATCTTTTATTCTTTAATCGTAGTAATTCTTTTTTGTATGATGGGCTGTAAGTCGGAAAAGAAAAAATCATCAGAACTGTCTGCACAATATGTGTCGGAATGGATTTCCAGATCCGGTTGGTATAAAGAGTTGAAAATGAAACCGGACAAGAATGTCAATCAGGAATTGTTTGTTTTACAAAATGAACGAAACATAAAAGCGTGGCAGGTTGCATTTGATTTTCTTAGAAGAAATGATCTGAATGAATTAGCTCTTGGGCGATATGATTTATCTAATGACGGAACTTATGCTACAGTATCTGAATACGAGACAAAGGAACATGAGACGGCAAGATATGAAGCGCATCGGAAGTATATAGATATTCAATATGTTTCAAAAGGAGAGGAGTATATTGATCTCTTACCGATGGATGAAATAACAGAGAGGCAAGATTATGATGAGCAGGCTGATATTATGTTTTTTGATGGTAAACCCGGAACACGTTTGTATGCAAATAAAGAACAGTTCTTTGTTTTTTTTCCGGATGATGTGCATAGGCCGTGTTTAAAAATAGATACAGCAGCAATGGTTAGAAAAATTGTAGTGAAAATACCTTGGAGTGATTGAGAGAGGCAATCTCCTTAAATCTCATACCTAATACTTAATTCTTTATATAGTAACCTATTCAAAATGTATTATGAAAACTGATTTTTACAAGAAGAGTAATGCGTTTATCGCTTTATTTTTTATGTTGGCAAGTCCTGCTATAGTGTTAGCAGAGAATCCTGGTAAATCCCAGGATATTAGTGAAATGGCAATTGATGTTGTACTGCAGCAAAAGAAGGTGTCGGGAGTTGTTGTTGATAAGAGTGGACAACCTGTAACCGGAGCAAATGTAGTAGAAAAAGGAACAACGAACGGGACGATAACGGATATTAATGGTGGTTTTTCTTTAGAAGCTTCCCCTAATGCCGTTTTACAAATTTCTTTTATCGGATATAATTCTCAAAATATACCGATAGGTGATGGAAAAAATCTTCGGGTTGTGTTGACTGAAGATTCTCAAAAGATAGATGAAGTTGTGGTCGTGGCTTATGGAGCTCAAAAGAAGGTCAATTTGACAGGTGCGGTAGCTTCTGTTAATTCAGAAGAGATCCAAAACAGATCGTATACGAATGTTCAACAAGCAATTCAGGGACAAATACCAGGTTTGACAGTGACTCAAACAGGAGGTCAGCCAGGTAATGAAACGATGAATATGAGTATTCGTGGTAAAAGTACATTCAGTTCGAATGATCCGTTGGTTATTGTCGATGGGCAGGCCATTTCTATGGCAAACCTGAATCCACAAGATATTGAGAGTGTGACGGTGCTGAAAGATGCTGCCGCAGCTGCTATTTATGGAGCCAGGGCATCCGGTGGTGTTATTTTAGTAACGACTAAAAAAGGAAAGGCTGGGAAAATACGTGTTTCTTATGATGGCTATGTCGGTGTGCAGGATGCTACAACATATCCTAAAATGGTAAATGCTTATGATCATGCCCGTTTATTCAGAGAGGCTGAGTATAATGATAATCCGAATACAACAACTTATACCTGGTCTGAAGAACAGGTTGAAGAGTTTCGTACCGGTAAGAAACCGAGTGCAAACAGGCCTGATTATTTATTCGATCCATCGGTCCAGACTCAGCATAATGTAACAGTGTCTGGTGGTAGTGAAAAGAATACCTTCTTATTCTCTTTCGGATATTTGTATCAGGACGGTATTATGAAAAATACAAGTTTTAGTCGTTTGAATTTCAGAGTAAATGATCAGTATAAAATTACAGATAAACTAACTGCTGAAGTCATTTTAAATTTTATGCCATCGACTAGACGTGCTCCTTCTACTGCAACTTATCCTAGTGGACCTACACGTAATTTGGGTGATATAATTTCTTCCGCATACAGGCGTCCATCAGCATTACCTATTTTTACGGAAGATGGACAATGGGCTTCAGTAACAGCCTGGGCAAACCGTTTTGGTTTGGCTTCGGAAGACGGAGGTTTCCAAAATAGAAAGTTTAACCGCATGAATGGTTCATTATCTTTGACATGGAATATTTTAGACGGATTGAATTTGAAAGGTACTTATTTTGGCAAATATGACCCGACGCGTGAGATCAATTATAGTAAACGAATGCAATTTATCAGTCCTGAAGATTGCAAAACTGTTGATTTTGATTATAGTACAAACTCAATGACTGTTTTTAACCAGTCTAATTATGAACATAACCTGCAAGCTCTTCTTACATACGATAAGGTGTTTGCAAAAGACCATGATTTAAAAGTTCTGGCAGGTGCGTCTATGGAGTGGAATAAAGATTACCAGGAAACAGTTGGTAGACGAGATTTTTTGACAGATGATATTTATGTAATAAATGCCGGTAGTGCTGATCCGAATGTTTGGACAACTTCAGGTACAGCCTCAGACTGGGCTATCGCATCCTTCTTTGGTCGCGTCAATTATTCATGGAAAGGAAGATATCTGGCAGAAGCAAATTTACGTTATGATGGTTCTTCTCGTTTTTCATCAAAAGTAAGATGGGGTATATTCCCAGCCTTTTCAGCAGGATGGCGTATTTCTGAAGAGCCATTTTTCCGAGCAAAGGATTATATTTCGAACCTGAAGCTGAGGGTTTCATGGGGACAGGCTGGTAACCAAAATACATCTGCTCTCTATCAGCATTATTCCACTATTTCGACATCTGCTTATTATTTCGGAGGGCTTTCTCATACAAGTGCGTATTATACAAAATCTATAAATGATAGATTGACATGGGAAACAAAAACAACAACCAATATTGGTATGGATGTATCATTCCTTAATGATAAATTCTCTTTGTCTTTAGATGGTTTTAAAGACCGCACTTCCGATATTTTGATGACTCCGGTTGTTCCGGATACTTATGGAATGAGCGCACCGATTATGAATGTCGGAGTTGTTGATAATATAGGTTGGGAAGCAATGTTCTCTTACCGGGATCATAAAAACGATTTTAGATGGGGAGTGACTCTGCAGGTTTCAGATGCCAAGAATAAGGTGAAAGAAATGATCGGTAGTCCGGTAATCAGTGGCAATTATATAACCGAAGTGGGACATGAAATGAATGAATGGTATGGTTGGAAATGCGAAGGCATTTTCTCCAGTGATGAAGAAGTCGAAAATCATGCATTTCAAAATATAAAAACAGGAATTGGCGATTTAATGTATCAGGATACGGATGGTAACAAAACCGTAAATGCTAACGATCGTGTTCGTTTAGGTAGTTCTCGTCCCAGATTCCCTTTTGGTATCAATCTTGATTTTGGATGGAAAGGTATTGATTTGAATATCTTCTTGCAAGGGGTGGCTTCCCAGAAAACATATATCAATAGTTATGGTGGTCTTCCTTTACCGGAAAGTTTAGGATCTCTTCAGGAACATCATATGGATCGTTGGCATCAGGATGATAATGGAACCTGGATAGCTGGTAAGTACCCTAAACTGAGAATTGGAGGCATAAATGTCGGTAGTTTCTCTTCTTTCTGGCTACAGAATTCAGCTTATCTGAGAGCAAAAAATATTCAAATAGGCTATACCCTTCCTGAAAGTTTTGTAAAGAAATTGTCAATGGAGCATATTCGCTTTTATCTGAATGCGGAGAACTTGTTTACATTTACCAAAATGAAAGGAGTTGACCCTGAATCGCCTGTCGGTAATGGTAATATGTATCCGTTAACCAAAGTATGTTCTTTTGGTGTCAATGTATCGTTTTAATAGTATAACCTAAATATAATACAGATATGAAACTTTTGAATAAAATATATTTGCTGGGTATCGGATTGAGCTTGATGTCTTGCTCTGATTTTTTAGAAACACCGCCTTTGGCAAACCCATCCGATGCAACATTCTGGACTTCGTATGACCGGGCTGAAATGTGGGTAAATAATGCATATAAAGATTTACCCGGTTGGCAGGATTATTCTTTTGAACCGATGAGTGATAATAGTGCCGGACCTGGACGTGGAAACTGTAATCTGGTAGCTAACGGAACTTTTGAATCGACTACGAATATTGTTTCTTATAAGTGGGGATATACCTATATCCGCCATTGTCTGGAACTATTGAATAAACTTGAAATTATACCCAATCTGACTGCAGAACAGAAAAATAATTTAGCAGGACAGGCCCGTTTTATTATTGCGATGCGTTATTTTGAGATGATCACTTTATATCGGGATGTACCGTTGGTTACTACGGTGTTGTCTATGGAAGAAAGTGATATTGAAAAGTCTCCAAAAGAAGAAATCTTGAAATATTTGCTTGAACAATTGAATTTAGCAATAGAGGAACTTCCTGTATCCTGGCCTGCTTCAGATGCTGGTCGTGCGACTAAAGGGGCTGCTCTGGCTCTGAAATCCCGTGTATTATTATATAATGAACGATGGAGCGAAGCGGCAGAAGCAGCTAAGGGGGTTATGGACTTGAATGCTTATGAATTGCATCCGAATTATGAGGAGCTGTTTCTTACAGCATTTAATAATCAGACTAAGGAAGTTATTCTGGCTCGCCAATATGCAGAAAATCTGGAAACCCACACAATGTGTTTCGCACACGGATTTTATACGATCGGTGGTTCCAGTTTATCTATGCCGTTACCGGATCTGGTAAATTCTTATGAATGTTCTGATGGTTTGCCAATAACGGAATCTCCCTTGTTCGATTCTCAGAACCCCTGGGAAAATAGAGATCCTCGTTTTAAAATGAACTTTATTCTCCCCTTTGAAACGTTTGCAGGTGTAACCTATGATCCGATTAATAACCAACATGACGGACTTGCTGCAAAAACTTATGTCTATTTTAGAAAATATATAGGCGATATGTATACTCAACAACGTTCTATGTGGGTAAATTGGATTATATTCCGTTATGCAGATGTTTTATTAATGTATGCAGAAGCTAAAAATGAGGCTTCCGGACCTGACACCTCAATTTATGATGCATTGGATCAAATCCGGAAAAGAGCAGGTATGCCGGTTGTGGATAGAAACAGATATAATACGAAAGAAAAATTGAGAGATTTTATCAGGAATGAACGTCGTGTTGAATTAGCGGGAGAGGGCTTACGTTATTATGATATTTTGCGTTGGAGAATTGCAGAGAAGGTATTGAATAAAGAAATTGTAAGCTATGAAATACCTGGAGTTCTCCCTCTTAAGATTATTGAGACAAGAGTATTTAATCCTAACAAACATTATGTATGGCCGATTCCTCAGTCTGCAATTGATAAGGCTAAGAATTTGGTTCAGCATTCTGAATGGCTGAAATAGATCAATGTGTAATAAAGAGCAGTTTAACAAGCTGGTGAAGACTGCTCTTTTTTCTAAACCATAAAAATATTATATATGAAACATCTTAAATATTTTATTATCTCCCTTTTGGTTTGTTTGAATTGTATATGCTTTGCCCAGAATCCTCCGGGTGTAGTTGTGAGTCATATATCAAAAGAAACAGGGAAGTATATCGGATCACCGGGGATGTGTATATTGCCGGATGGTAGCTATTTAGCTTCACACGATGAGTTCGGTCCTAAATCGTCGGAATTTCGTTCTGCGCAGACTCGCATCTTTTTATCTAAAGATCATGGTGAAAGCTGGAGACAGATTTCAACTATAGATGGCCAGTTCTGGTCAAATTTATTTGTACATAATGGTATTGTTTATATCATGGGACCGAATAAACATCATGGAAATTTTAATATCCGTCGTTCTGATGATGGAGGATATTCCTGGACAATTCCTTATCATTCAAAAAACGGATTGATTTTACCGGGAGAGTATCATACGGCACCTATGCCTATGGCCATTCATAATGGGCGGATATGGAGAGCTTTAGAATATGCAACAGCACCTACAACAAAGTGGGGGCAACGATATAGTGCAATGATGATCTCTGCATCGGTCAATTCAGACTTGCTGGACGCGAATAATTGGCGTAAAACTAATTATTTAATGTATGACTCAACGTATTTGGATGGTACTTTTAATGCATGGTTGGAAGGTAATGCAGTTGTTGGACCTAAAGGAGAAATGCTTGATATACTAAGAGTAGATGTACCTGGTAAGGATGAGGAATATGCCGCAATAGTAAATATCAGTAAAGATGGAAAGAAAGCGACTTTTGATCCGGAAACAGGATTTGTAAAACTTCCGGGAGGAAGTAAAAAGTTTACTATTCGTTATGATGAAAAATCGAAGCGGTATTGGATGTTAAGTAACTACGTTAAACCAGAGTTTAAAGGAAGTAATCCAGGAAGTATTCGTAATACACAAGCTCTGTGTAGTTCTACAGATTTGAGAAACTGGACTATTCACAAAATTGTTCTGGAACATCCGGAGGTGAAAAAACATGGTTTTCAATATGTGGAGTGGTTATTTGAAGGAGATGATATTATTTTCCTTTCCCGTACGGCTTTTGATGATGAAACGGGTGGGGCACATAACAATCATGATGCAAATTATCTGACTTTTCATCGAATCAAAGATTTTAGAAAACTATTAGAAGAGCGAATTGATTAATATAAAATAGTGTGGTATGAAATGCATAAACTTCCTTTTCATATTCTTGTTTACAGGAATTACATTGTATGGGGAAATTAAAGATTTCTCAATTATAAAATATAACAATCCTGATTTGATTGTCGATTTAGAAGTTGGATTGTGGCCTATACCTATTCCTGTTGATTATGACAGTGACGGGTTATTAGATATATTGGTTTCCTGTACTTCTGCTCCTAATAAAGGACTCTATTTTTACAAAAATATCGGAACAAAGAATGATCCATTATTCGATAAACCGGTGAAGATTGGAGAAGGAATGAATACTATTTATCCTTCTTATAAAGAAAATAAACTACATGTCTTGAAGCCGGGTGGTGAATATAAAGACTTTATAAATAATCTATTTTCAGAAATTGTAGATATAAATGTCGATGTAAACCCGGCTATGGATATTAAAAAGAGCCGAAGTAATAAATGGAGTTATGTTGACTATGACAATGATGGCGATTGGGACATTTTGGTCGGTATCGATGAATGGAGTGATTATGGTTGGGATAATGCATTTGATGCTGAAGGAAACTGGAAAAATGGTCCGTTGCATGGATATGTTTATCTACTGGAAAATCAAAATGGAAAATATGTCAATAAAGGACGGTTGAATGCTGGTGCCAAACCGATCGATGCATACGGATATCCTTGTCCGATGATGTTCGATTTTGATGGTGACGGTGATCAGGATATTATATGTGGTGAGTTTGTTGATAAATTAACTTGGTATGAAAATATCGGTACTCGTGAAAAACCGGTATTTACAGAAGGCCGTTATTTGGAAAATGATAAAGGATTAATTAAAATAACATTGGAAATGTTTGTGCCGGTAGCTATTGATTTTGACGGGGATGGACATGTTGATATTCTGGCAGGTGAAGAAGATGGAAGAATTGCATTTATAAAAAATACAGGAAAAGTCAAAGATTGTATGCCTGTTTTCGAATCTCCGGTTTATTTAAAACAGAAAGCTGATAATTTAAAGTTTGGAGCTTTGGTAACACCATACAGTATAGATTGGGACGGTGATGGAGACGAAGATTTGATTGTCGGAAATTCTGCCGGTGATTTAGCTTTTATCGAAAATCTTACAGGTGGCGAAAATCCGGTATGGGCTGCTCCGGTTTTTTTTAAAGCAAACAATGAGAAAATAAGGATAATGGCCGGAGAAAATGGTTCGATACAGGGGCCATGTGAAGCAAAATGGGGGTATACAGTACCAACCGTAGCCGACTGGGATTGTGATGGTCGACCGGATATAATTATTAATTCTATTTGGGGAGAAATTCTTTGGTATAAAAATACAGGGGATTTAACCTGTCTTCAGGGACCGTTTAAAATGAAGGTAGATTGGGGGAATATCCCTCAAAAGCCAATATGGAACTGGTGGAATCCGGGTTCTACGGATTTGGTTACTCAATGGCGTACCTCTGCGTTTGCTATCGATTGGAATAAAGATGGATTAATGGATCTGGTTATGTTGGATCACGAAGGGTATTTATGTTTTTATGAGCGGTTTAAAAGAGGAAATGAGCTTTGGTTGAAACCTGGTAAGCGTATTTTCTATCAGATACAGCCGGATAAGACAGAACTTTTAAGATTGAGCGATAAACAAGCAGGAGGATCTGGACGTAGAAAATTGTGTTTTGTAGACTGGGATGGTGACGGAGATCTGGATATTATAATAAATAGTAAAAACATTGCTTTTCTGGAAAATGTCAAAGAAGAAAACGGACAGGTCTATTATATCGACAGAGGTGATCTGGGAGAAAAGAAGCTAGCCGGACACACAACTTGCCCGACTGTTTCGGATTGGAATAAAGATGGGATAAAAGATGTATTAGTTGGAGCAGAAGATGGTCATCTTTATTTATTTACAAATCCAAATAAGAAAAAATAAGTTGTTATGAATAAATATGTAATAGGTATCGATTTTGGTACTGATTCCTGCCGAACATTACTGGTAGATGTATTTACTGGAGAAGAATTGGCTTCTGCTGTTGAGTTTTATCCCCGGTGGAAGAGAGGACTCTATTGTAATCCTGCTGTAAATCAGTATCGCCAACATCCGTTGGACTATATAGAAAGTATGGAGTTGGCTATCAGGCAAACTTTGAGTATTTGTCCGGAAGGTACTGCCTGTAATGTAGTTGGCATAGCTATTGATACGACTGGATCTACTCCCGTACTGTTGGATAGGAACGGAACTCCTTTATCTTTGTTACCCGAGTTTTCAGACAATCCTAATGCCATGTTTGTTCTATGGAAAGATCATACGGCTGTAAAGGAAGCTAGTGAGATAAATGAATTGGCTAAACGTTGGAAAATAGATTATACAGCGTATAGTGGAAGTACTTATTCTGCCGAATGGGTGTGGGCTAAAATGCTACATATACTTCGTGTTGATCCGGCAATACGGAAGTCTGCTTATAGTTGGGTTGAGCATTGTGATTGGATGCCAGCTTTGTTAACAGGAAACATTCTTCCGGGAAAGATTTATCGTAGTCGCTGTGCAGCAGGGCATAAAGCGATGTGGTGTGAAAAATGGGGGGGGATTGCCTTCTTTTGACTTTCTTACCGCGTTAGATCCTTTGTTAGACTTATTCAACGGACATCTATATCATTCCACTTATACGAGTGATACTTGTGCTGGATATTTGTCGGAAGAATGGGCTGATCGTTTGGGATTGTCTACTCGGGTGGTGGTAGGTGTAGGGGCTCTCGACTGTCATATGGGAGCTGTTGGAGCCGAAATATCAGAAAAAACATTTGTTAGGGTGATGGGGACATCTACTTGTGATGTTATGGTTTCTCCTTATGATGAGATAAAAGACTCTCAGATCTCTGGAATTTGCGGACAGGTTGACGGCTCTGTAGTGCCCGGAATGGTTGGATTGGAAGCCGGACAGTCGGCGTTCGGTGATGTATATGCCTGGTTTAAAGATTTGTTGTTGTGGCCTTTGGAGACTCTGCTGCCGTCAGTCTGTGATAACAGAGATGCTGAAAATCTTATCCAGTTGCTGGATAACAAGATATTACCATTATTGACAGAAGAAGCAGAAAAAATACCGGTCAGTGAAAGTGTACCTGTTTCTGTTGATTGGTTGAATGGACGGCGTACGCCTGATGCCAACCAGAATGTAACCGGACTTATTTCCGGTTTGACGTTGGGTACTTCTGCACCGTTACTTTTTAAATCCTTAGTTGAAGCCACAGCTTTCGGTTCAAAATCAATTGTGGATTGTTTTTTGAGGCAACATGTGAAGATTGAGAACATAACAGCGATTGGAGGGATCTCTTTAAAATCTCCTTTCATAATGCAAACGTTGGCTAATGTATTGAATATGCCTATTAAAGTTGCCCGTTCCGAACAAACTTGTGCTTTGGGAGCAGCCATGTTTGCTGCTGTTGTAGCCGGAGTCTACCCAAAAGTAGAAAAGGCCCAGCTGATTATGGGAAAAGGTTTTACTATTCAATATACTCCGGATGAGGAGAAACACCGCCAGTATTTATCTCTGTATCAAAAATATTTAGATTTGGGCAATTTTATAGAAACAAGATTATGATGTAAATTATTATAGAAATACCATGGAACTATCAATACTCGACTTTATCGTTTTCTTTGCCTTTATGGCAGGGACTTTACTATTTGGATGCTCGTTTTTTTCTAAAAACAGGAATTCGAACGAATATACATCTGCTGGAGGTAGATTACCTGCCTGGGTGGTGGGGATGTCCATCTTTGCAACCTATGTCAGTAGTATCAGCTTTCTGGCATTGCCAGGGAAT
This sequence comes from Parabacteroides timonensis, assembly GCF_900128505.1. Taxonomy (NCBI): domain Bacteria; kingdom Pseudomonadati; phylum Bacteroidota; class Bacteroidia; order Bacteroidales; family Tannerellaceae; genus Parabacteroides; species Parabacteroides timonensis. The sequence goes on along the minus strand of NZ_LT669941.1, from coordinate 1,870,072 downwards.
GCTTATATGGGAAACTGGAATCCGTTTGTATTCAGTTTGTCTATTCCAATAGCCTCCTGGATAGCAGCTAAATACTTTGTCCCTTTTTATCGGAATATCAGTAGTATATCTGCCTATAGTTATTTAGAAGAAAGATTCGGATATTGGGCCAGGGTATATGCATCCTGTTGCTATTTATTGACACAGGTGGCCAGGATCGGCTCTGTTTTGTATTTAATGGCTTTGCCGTTGCACTCTATGTTAGGCTGGAGTATACCGGTTATTATTGTTGTTTCCGGACTTTGTGTGGTTATTTATTCTGTGTTAGGCGGGATAACAGCTGTAATATGGACAGATGCTATACAAGGTATCGTTTTGATTGCCGGAGCACTGGCTTGCGTATTGGTTTTATTGTTTTCTATGCCAGAAGGCCCTTCACAATTGTTTTCTATTGCGATGGAATATGATAAATTCTCATTAGGTAGTTTTGGACCAGAGTTGAGTACTACTACTTTCTGGGTAACATTGGTGTATGGTCTTTTTATCAATTTGCAGAATTATGGTATCGATCAGAATTATGTACAGCGTTATAAAACAGCTAAAGATGACAAAAGTGCACGCTCTGCTGCTTTATTTGGCGGCCTTCTATATGTTCCGGTAAGTATGTTTTTCTTTTTTATAGGAACTGCTCTGTTCGCTTATTATACAGTGTCACCGGAATTACTTCCTGAAGGTATAACCAATGATGCTGTTTTCCCGTATTTTATTGTTCATGGTTTGCCGACTGGCATTACAGGTCTATTGATTGCTGCTATTTGTGCTGCGGGTATGAGTACTGTTTCAACCAGTATCAATAGTTCTGCCACTATTATTCTGACAGATTTCTTTCAACATAAACGAAAAATGACGGATAAACAGAATATGTATGTTCTTTATGGAACTTCTTTTATTTTAGGTATTCTGGGGATGGGATTAGGCTTGGCTATGATGTCTGTACAGAGTGCCCTTGAAGCCTGGTGGAGTTTAGCTGCTATATTTAGCGGAGGAATGTTAGGACTTTTCTTACTGGGATATATGGCAAAGCGAGTAAAGAGTATTCATGCGATGGTTGGAGTTATTTGTGGGGTTATTCTGATTGCCTGGATGAGTTTCGGTAATAATACGGTATTCCATAGCTATCTGACTATTGTATTTGGAACAATTTTAATATTTTTAGTAGGGTTCTTATTATCTCTATTCGCTGGAAAACAGGGTAGTAAATAGAGTTATTTTTTGTTACTTTGCATGGAATTTATGATGGAACGTATGAAAAGAATATCTATAAAAGATATAGCTCAAGCTGTAGGAGTTTCTACAGCGACTGTATCTCTGGTCTTGACTGGAAAAAATAAAAATGGTCGTGTCGGAAAGGAAATGTCTGAAAAGATAAAAAAGGTAGCTCATGAAATGAATTATCAGCCGAACAGGTTAGCAATGAGTTTGCAAAGTGGTCGTTCACAGACGATAGGACTGCTTGTTGCTGATATATCCAACCCTTTTTTCGGTACATTGGCTTTTTATGTGCAGGAAGAAATGGAAAAAGCAGGATATGCTGTTATTATAATGAATACAGACGAAAGTGATTTGCAGATGGAAAGGATGATAAGTCTGTTAAGAAGTCGCCAGGTTGATGGATTTATTATTGTTCCAACTGAATTCGGAGAGAAAAATATCGCACAACTTGTAAATAACCATATACCTTTAGTTTTGATAGACCGTTATTATCCATCATTGCAAGTAAATAGTGTATTAATTGATAATTATCAGGTTGCTCATGAAGCGACCCGATATTTAATAGATATTCATTGTAAGAAAATAGCATTGCTTATTTATGAGAATAACCAACCTCATATGGCTGAACGTGAAAGAGGGTACACTAATGCATTGAAAGATGCCGGTTTATATGATGAAGGGTTAGTAAAAAAAGTACGTTATAAATTTATGGACGAAGATATCATTGGGGCAATAACCTGGCTGGCTCAAAAAAGGAAAGATATGGATGGCATTCTTTTTGCAACAAACACGATTGCTATGACTGGAATCAAGCAATTGTTGAATTTGAAATTTCGGATAGAAGAAGACGTGCATGTTGTTTGTTTTGATAAAAGTGATGCCTTTGATTTCATGCCGGTTTTTATTCCTTATATTCATCAGCCAATAGCGGATATGGGACGATTAGCATCTCAACTATTAATAAAGCAAATTGAGGAAGAGGAAACTGATGATAAGTTGATTCATAAATTATCAGCCAAATTAATGATAGAATAGGATTAAAACATAAAAAGTTATCTCCTTAAAGAGATAACTTTTTAATTTATATCAAAAAAAGAACAATTGAATTATAGATTACTGCAATCTGATTAACCTGTAAAGCAATTGCTGGATTGCTTCCTGATAATCATCGATAATAGATTGAGAGAATGCTTCGGGAAACAGATCTCTGTGTTTTTCTACATAGTTGTAGAAATCCGTAGCATGTTTTACAATGTCCTTCGGAGTTTTGGTTTCGGGAATTGCAATCTGCATGTCACCAACCATGGCGTATGTTGTTTCTGTAATTCTGTCGATCACATCCAATAAAGAAGCGATGGCTTCATCCAAAGCCATATGTTTAGCGTAGCTACCCGTTCCGGTTACACTCCAGTGGAATAATTTTAAACTACTGTTGAAGGAAAACAGTTCTCCAATAAATGTTGCAAGCTCTTTATTTGAAGTATGAGCTACTTTTTCTTTTTGTTCTGATTTTACTGTTGTACTCATAATTTGTTTATTTATGTTTTGTATGTATATAACACTACTGCTGTCGGGGATGTTTACTGGAATATGGAAAAACAGAGTAAGAATATTGATGATAACAATACGTTTATAAATCTTGTTTATATAAGGAACTGATATACAAATGAGAGTATGATACATATTAAATTAAAACGAGTTTATGAAGATCCTGATGAGTCGGATGGTTATAGGGTTTTGGTAGACCGTCTATGGCCAAGGGGAATGAAGAAGGAGGCTCTGCATTATGATTTATGGGAAAAAGCGATAACACCTTCTCCGGAGTTACGTGAATGGTTTCATCAGGCACCCGATGAGAGATGGGAGCAGTTTGCTGCTTTGTATAAAAAGGAGTTGGCAGGTTCGGATGCCGTTAAAAAGTTTGTTGAAGAAATAAAGAAATATCCGATTGTTACTTTGCTTTATGCTGCCAAGAGTCCGGATCATAATCATGCTTTGATATTGAAAGAATATTTGGAAAAAGTCGTTTGAGTATTTTGTGATTTGAATAAAGTAAATGCCATCAAAAGTGTATAAAGACATTCCTGATGGCATTTGTTTTATAGAATTATATTGGGAGTCCTTTATTTTGACATCAGATACGACTTGAATGTATCGAACTCTTTGTTTAGTTCGATACTTTGTTTCGTACCTTTCATGAATGCCTGCAATTTAGCAGGAATTTTAATATTTGCTTCCAGGATACGGTCGACTGTATCTTTGAATTTAGCCGGATGGGCTGTTTCCAGGAATAAACCGGTTTCGTCGGCATCAAGTGCATTTTGTATCAAGGCCTGGTAGCCACAAGCACCGTGTGGGTCGAGTAGATATCCATCGTTCTTATATACATATCTGATTGTCTGTTCGATCTCTTCGTCGGTGAAGCGATAGCCGGTGATACGTTGGCATATTTCCTGATGTTTATCTCCATAGATATCGAACAGATCCATGATACGGGCAAAGTTACTCGGATCGCCGACGTCCATCGCATTTGCAATCGTAGCAACTGAAGGACGCGGAGTATAAACTCCAGTTTCCAGGTATTTGAGGAATACATCATTGCGATTGTTGGCTGCAATAAAGCGTTTAACGGGTAATCCCATCCAGTTGGCAAAAATACCGGCAGTGATATTACCGAAGTTACCGCTGGGAACAGAAATGACCAGATTATCGGCTTTACCAATCTTATCTAATTGTGCATAAGCATTGAAATAGTAAAAGGACTGCGGAAGGAAACGGGCCACATTGATTGAATTAGCTGAGGTCAGTTTCATATGACGGTTCAGTTCCTCATCCATAAAAGCTGACTTAACCAATGCCTGGCAATCGTCGAAAGTTCCGTCTATCTCCAAAGCAGTAATGTTTTGTCCCAATGTAGTGAACTGGCATTCCTGGATCGGACTGACTTTTCCTTTCGGATAAAGCACATACACATGAATACCCGGCACTCCCAGAAATCCGTTGGCTACGGCGCTTCCGGTATCTCCGGAAGTAGCAACCAGTACATTGACTTCTTTCAGGCCTTCCTTTTTGATGAAATACCCCAACAGACGGGCCATAAAACGACCGCCGACATCTTTAAACGCCAACGTTGGACCGTGGAACAATTCAAGACTGTAAATATTGTCATGTACATGTACTACCGGAGTTTCGAATGACAAAGTGTCTTTGACAATTTCATCCAGAGTCTCCGGTTCGATATCTTCACCAAAAAAAGCTTGTGCTACCGTACAGGCTATTTCGTGGAAAGACTGATTCTTCATATTATCGATCGTACCTTCATCCAGTCTGGTAATATGTTCGGGCATGTATAACCCTTTGTCGCTCGCCAGACCTTTCACTACGGCTTCTTCGAGGGTGGCCAGCGGAGCTTTTTTGTTTGTGCTGTAATATTTCATAATAATTCCTTTATAAATTCATCTTTTTCAAGTACGCCATACTTTCCTGTCAATACGGAGAACTCGTCGAAACAAGTTACTGAATCCGGTTCCTGTCCTGGTTTATAGATCAGGAAAGGAACAGGTGTGTTGGTATGTGTACGGATCGAGCAAGGTGTCGGGTGATCGGGGAGTACGGCAATGGCGACCGGTTCATTCCATTTCTGTAACTCTTCGTAAATAATACGGATGGCCCGCTTATCAAGATACTCGATTGTTTTTATTTTCAGGTCGACATCTCCTTCGTGTCCGGCTTCATCGCTGGCTTCTACGTGAAGGTAAACGAAATCGTTTGTCTTAAGGGCTTCAAGGGCGGCATACGCTTTGCCCTCATAGTTTGTGTCGTATAAACCGGTAGCTCCTTCCACATTGATCACCTCGAGTCCGGCATAAACACCGATACCACGGATCAGGTCGACAGCGGAAATAACGGAGCCTTTTTCAAATCCGTACATTTCCTGCATAGTCTGCATGGCAGGACGATAACCGGGCGACCAGGGCCAGATACTGTTGGCCGGATCTTTTCCTGCGGCAATCCGTTTGAGGTTTACGGGATGATCCTTTAATATTTCCTGTGATTGCAGGATCAGGTCGTTCAATAGATCGGCTGTCTCTTTTGCTTTAGCAACTTCGGGTTTTACCATCAGAGGACGGAAAGGATGGAGGGGCACATCGTGCGGGGGCGTGCAATCCAGTCTTTTATCGCCGCCTTTTATCACTAGCAGGTGGCGATAAGATACTCCTGTATAGAACTTAACCCGGTCGGAGCCCAGTTTCTCGTTGAGGAATTGTATTAATTCGTCGGCTTCTTCGGTGTGAATATGTCCGGCGGAATGGTTTTTCAGTATTTCTCCTTCCACACAGATCAGGTTGCAACGCATCGCCATCTCACCCGGTTGGAGGGTGACACCGATACTGGCTGCTTCCAATACACCACGTCCTTCGTATACTTTGGGTAAGTCGTATCCCAATACGGCCATGTTGGCAACTTCGCTGCCCGGATGAAAACCGTCGGCAACTGTTTTCATTTGCCCGGTGACTCCCATTGCGGCCAGCTTGTCCATATAGGGAGTATCTGCATATTGCATGGGAGTCTTGCCTCCAAGTGCCTCGATGGGTTCGTCGGCCATGCCGTCTCCCAGAATTATAATACTTTTCATCTTTATCGAATATTTGCTATGGAGATTATATCGGCGAATACGCCTGCTGCCGTTACGTCGGCTCCGGCGCCATATCCTTTTATAATCATGGGATATTCGTGGTATCTTTCGGTTGAGATCATGATGATGTTGTTGCTGCCTTCCAGTTCGTAGAACGGATGATGGCTGTCAACTTCCTGTAATCCGATTTCGCATGCTCCGTTTTCCATTTTGGCAACGAAGCGGAAACGTTTGTTTTCTGCCTCCAGTTGCTGGCGTTTGCTTTCGAATTCGGCATCGACTTCTTTTATCTTACACCAGAACTCATCCAACGATCCTTCAAAGAATTTTTCAGGAATGAATAATTTACGCTGAACATCTTCCTGTTCAACCTTATAGCCGGCTTCGCGTGCCAGGATAACCAGTTTGCGGAGCACGTCTTTACCACTTAGGTCGATACGTGGATCGGGTTCGGAATATCCTTCCTCTTTAGCCATCAGGATGGCTTTGCTGAAAGGGATGTCTGCGCTAAGTGTATTAAATATATAATTTAATGTACCGGAAAGGACTGCTTCCAGTTTTAATATATGATCTCCACTGTTTATCAGGTCATTCATCGTATTGATGATGGGAAGTCCGGCACCAACGTTTGTTTCGAACAGGAACTTTACACCACGATGACGGGCTGTTTCCTTCAACTTGATATAATTACTGTAAGAAGAAGAGGCGGCAACTTTATTAGCAGCCACTACCGAAACGTTGTTATTGAGCAGTGTTTCATACAGATCGGAAACGGCCGAGTTGGCTGTACAATCAACAAAGACAGAGTTGAAGATATTCATTTTCAGTATCTCTTCTTTCAGATGTTCTGGGGAGCTTTCTTCTCCGTTTTTCTTTAGTTCGTCGATACAGTTTTCGAGGTTAAGACCTTCACGCAAGAAGAGAGCCCGTTTACTGTTGGATACTCCTACGACATTCAGTTTCAGTCCGTTCTGTTGCATTAACTTCGGTTGCTGGATACGGATCTGCTCCAGTAAGTTTCCACCGACAGTACCAACACCGGCGATGAACAGGTTTAAAACTTTATATTGTGACAGAAAAAAGGAGTCGTGGATAGAGTTTAATGCCTTACGCAGATATTTAAGTTTGATAACGAACGAGATATTGGTTTCGGAAGCACCTTGGGCACAGGCAATAACGCTTATACCGGCACTACCTAATGTACCGAACAGCTTTCCGGCGATACCTGGGGTACGTTTCATGTTTTCACCAACGATGGCTACGGTAGCCAGATCTTTTTCTGCTACGGTATCGTTCATATCACCCTGAGCGCGTTCCAGTGCAAACTCTTCATCGAGTACCTGCACGGCCAGGTCGGCATCTGCGTTACGGACAGCGAATGTGGTATTGTTTTCAGAACTGGCCTGTGATACCATAAATACGCTGATGCCGCTTTTTGCCAATGTCTTAAAGATGCGATAGTTAACACCGATCACACCTACCATACCCAAACCCTGAACGGTGATCAGGCAGGTGTCGTTAATAGAAGAGATACCTTTAATAATGGCTTTACCTTCTTCCTTAACTTTTTCTTTGGAAATATAAGTTCCCGGTGCCTCCGGATTGAATGTGTTCAGGATACGGATCGGAATATTCTTATGATATACCGGATAGATCGTTGGCGGATAGATCACTTTGGCACCGAAGTTACATAACTCCATTGCTTCGGTGAATGTAAGCCGGTCGATCACATAAGCAGAACTGATCACACGAGGGTCGGCAGTCATGAAACCATCCACGTCTGTCCATATTTCGAGTACGTTGGCATCAAGGGCAGTAGCCAGGATAGAGGCCGTATAGTCGGAACCACCACGTCCCAGGTTCGTTACTTCCCCGTTTTCCGTGCTCGATGAGATGAAGCCGGGAACCAGCGATACTTTGGGTAGCGGATTGAATGTTTCTTTAATCAGTTGATTGGTCTGTTCGAAGTCGACAATATGCTTATTGAATTGCTTGATCGTTTTGATAAACTTGCGTGAATCAAACAACCGTGCATCTTCAATCACATTCGAAACGATCAGGGAAGAGATACGTTCCCCATAGCTGACGATCGTGTCGGAAGTCTTGGCAGACAAGTCATTGATCAGGTACACACCTTTAAAGATATTCCCCAGTTCGTCGAGTAGGCTCATGACTTTTTTCTGTACTTCTATCCGCTGCATCTTGTCGGGTATAACGCCTTCAATCACGTCCAGGTGACGTGTTATGATTTCGGAAAACTCCCTTTCGTATCCAACATCCCCTTTGGATGCCATGACAGAAGTTGCCAACAACTTGTCTGTGATGCCTCCCAGGGCAGAAACGACAACGATTACAGGCTCTTCAATAGCCTCTACTATCTTCTTTACACTCAGAATACTATTCACGGAACCTACGGACGTTCCGCCGAATTTCAATACTTTCATCGGTATGTATTATTTTAGTTGACAATTGACGGTTGACAATTGACAATTTATTTGTAACTAAATTAATTGATAATAAGAACCGGATGGAACCGGCATAAAGGATGCAATACAAATGATTGCAACAATGCAGGACGTGGCCGCTGCGCTTGTTTATTTGTAAATTCTAACCCCCCAAGGGGTCATCAATGCCCATGTATAATATGCTATACCTGCAATCATTCTTTTCTTTTTCTAGTTTTCATATCTTATTGCAGGGGCAATATTACACATTATTTTTCAAATGCAAGCATTTTTTCAGTAGAAAGTGATAAAATAGTGGAAAGTTGACAGGAAAAGAGGATAGGTTGGTTACTATTGTTTTTTTATTTTCTCTTTTCTCACCCTTCGAAGCCAGAAAACCGGGAGGATACAAATCATTGTGACGATGAATGCGATGTAGAAATCGTCGTTGATACCGCCGATGTATGCTTCGAGTTCGAGTCGTTTGGTTATGAGTTGTTCGGCCAGGGAGCGGGCGGACTGTTCGGTGGCTCCGGCGGTTTGTGAGGCGAAAGCACTTAGCTTGTCGATGGTCTGCTGGTAGACTTCTCCGGTATAGTTCAAGGCTTCGCTGTAACGCTGGGTATGATAACTGGTACGCCCGGTAAGCATGTGGCTGAAGATTGCAACGCCGAAGCTACCACCCATCTGGCGGACGATATTGGTGATACTGGATGCCTGTGCCATCATATCCACTCCGATTTTAGCCAGCGACAAGGTTAATAACGGGGTGAAAAGTATTCCCATGCCGACACCGCGCAGGTAAAGACTCAGCATGATATACCATTTCTCTGTAAGAAAAGACAGGTAAAAGTTGAGATAGAAGCTGAGTGACATCAGGATCAGTCCGGCGGCAATCAGTATCTTCGGGTTGATCTTCTGTCCTAAAGCGCCGGCGGCGGGCGAACAGAAACCCTGGATGATCCCCACCGGGATAAAAAACATACCAGCTTGAAACGCCGAATATCCCAGGTTGTTTTGCAGATAAAGAGGGATCAGGAACGTACTTCCGAACATTCCGATACCGAATATGAACATCATCAGGTTGGAGAGTGCGAAATTCCGATCTTTAAATATACGCAGGTTGATAAGCGGGTATTTTACAGTCAGTTCAAAGTAGATGAACAGAATAAACATGACAGCCGATATCCACATGGAACCTAATACTATCGGACTGTTCCACCCCTGTGTGTTGGTCGACGAGTTTACTTCCGACAGGCCATACATAAATAAAGGAAGGAAGATAGCTGATGTAATAAATCCCGGTATGTCGAAAGGCTGTACCGTCTGTGCTTTATACTCTTTCTGCAAAATAGCCGTAAAGAACAAGGCCAGTGCCCCGACCGGAACGTTTACATAAAATATATAGTTCCAGTTCATATTATCTACCAGGTAACCCCCGATAGACGGGCCGAACGATACCGATGCTGCCGAAGCGATTGCCCAGAACCCCAGTGCCATCCCTCGTTGTTCAGGAGGGAATACATTGCTGACGATAGCCATACCCACCGGCATGATAGCCCCGCAGCCGAGTCCTTCGATCACGCGCCAGAAGATTAATTCCTCGATAGAGGTGGAGTTGCCGCACATGAACGAGCCGAAAGTGAAGACCAACAGGGAGAGGAAATAAATCTTTTTATATCCGAAGCGGTCGGATAACCAGGCAGCTGCCGGCAGGATACTGGCGATTGCCAGCATATAACCGGTAAGTACCCATTCGGCCGTATTGATACTTGCCCCGAGCGTACCCATAATGGCAGGCAGCCCAGTGTTGACAACGGTCGAGTCGAGCACAGCCATGAATGTACCGATCATAATATTGCCCAGTACCAGCCATTTATACGAACTGTTGCTTGTGTTATCCGTTTTGTCCATCACTTTGACTTTTCCTTTTCAATCTTAACGGTTGCTGACATTCCGGAGACAAGTTTCGGCTTTTCTACTTTGTCTTTTTTCCCTACGGCTTTGTCGATGGATATTTTCAGAGGGATACGTTGTGCCACTTTCGTATAATTGCCCGAAGCATTGTTGGGAGGGATAAGCGAAAACTCCGAGGCCGTATTCGTACCTATATAGAAGATCTTTCCGGAGAAGGTCAGGTCGGGGAAGGCATCGAGCGTGAAGATTGCCGGTTGTCCCATCCTGATGTGGTCGAATTTAGTCTCTTCGAGATAGACGGCAACCCACAGGTTTTTACCTTCGTTGATGGTGAAAAGCGTTTGTCCCGGTTGGATGATATCGCCGGGCAGCGACCAGCGTTTCGCTATCACCCCGTCGACCGGAGCCGTGATCCGGTAATATCCCAGGGATACGCGGGTGGACTCGATAGCGGCATTTGCCGAAACGATAGCTGCTTCTCCGGTGGCGATCCGTGCCTGCGATATCTTGATCTGATCTTTGGCAACATCCACTTTTATGGCGGCACTTTTATAGGTATCTTCCGTATTCTGGAATGTCTCTTGCGAAACAGCATCACTTCCGTATAACTTTTTGTCGCGGCGGTAGTTTACTTCAGCCTGATGATAGTCGATCTCTGCCAGGCTCAGGTTCTTGATCGCCGTGTTGAGATTCTCTTTATCCAGTTTCAGGTTGGCAACCATTTCCTCCCGGCGTGCAACGGCTTCCTGCAATTGGGCAACAACCATGCTGCTATCCAGTTCGGCCAGGATCGTACCGGCTTTCACCGTATCGCCTTCCCAGGCATATTGTTTAAGCATCGGAGCCATAACTTGCGCCGCAACGCTAACCCGGAAACTGTCGAGGTTTGCATCGTCGGTCGAGATATATTTGCGGTAGTTCCACCACCAAAGGAAAGCAATGCCAACAGCAACAATCAGTATGACGATAAGCCATACCATACTATTGCCCGATGTTTTTTTAGAGGGACTTACTGTATCCATAGTTTTGACGTATATTTATTGCATAAAACAAATAAAATATACAAAGGTTCAGAGTTACTGCCGTGAGGACTACTCTTTCTTCTGATGCTGTAACAGCCAGTCAAAGATCTTATTATCTTTATAAAGGTATTGGATACCATGTCCTTCACCGGGTAAGCGGGTGAACTGGATATGGCCATACGTTTCGAGTTTGCTTACAACCCTTTCTGTTTCATTTATCGGGATCATATCATCTGCTGTCCCGTGGAATGTCCAGATGGGAAGTTGTTTCAGGTTGCTGATTTTGGCAGTATCGCTATCGTTTACACCACCGCATAGGGGGACAATCGCAGCAAATCTGTCGGGATAGTCCATCGCTACCTGCCAGGTTCCGAAACCACCGTTACTGATACCGGTCACATAAATCCGGGTCGTGTCGATCCGGCATTTGGAAATTAATTCGGCATACAATGAATCGAACCAATTCTCGGTTGTCCAGTATTTGTTTTGTGGGCACTGTGGGGAGGCTATGATGAAATCGTATTCATGCCCTTGTTCTATATAATAAGGGATTCCATAGGCTTTCAGTTTATTCAGGTCGTTCCCGTTCTGTGCACCGCCGCCCAGGTAGATAACCAACGGGTAATCCTTCTTATTCGTTGGGTAATCTTTCGGAAGATAGAGCAGGTACGGGTAATCCGCTTTGGGCTTTTGCTGCGTTTGACCATCCGCTTTTATATTGAAAACGAAAAGGAAAACCAGGATGGAAAGGAATAGTTTGTTCATGCGTAAATGTTTTAGGCTTTTGTCTGAACGTGGGGTATCTTAACGTATAGCTTCTTTCAATATGATTAATGCATCGACATAGTCATTTTCTAATATGATAGTCAAATCTTTAAAATATAAATCTTCTGTCAATATATTTGTTTCTATATCATATATTTGCAATCGACCACTTTTTGAAGATATGATCTTACTTTCAGTGTTATCATGTCTGATCCCGGGAGATTGTATTTTCAGGTATCTATTCTTTTTCTCTTGAAGTACATATACAGTGGCATTATTCAAGTGTCTATCATTATTATCGGTAAAATCGCTTTCTGCTATTTCAAATAGAGAACCACAATTATTGAATATTGGTTTCACTTGTTCATTATTCCATTTTAAAATTCGTCCCCATAAAGAAGGCTCGTATAGATTAATGGTGTAATCCAGTAATTCAGCATTGCTGTATTCTCCATGTCCCGGGACGACAATTTCGGCACTTCCATATAATTCTTTTACCCGTTTGATGGTATTAGACCATTCTCGCAGGTTGGCATCTTCTATGTTTCCATACCATCCTTTGCTTCGTACTTCATTACCTCCAAAAAGAATTTTCTCGTTCGGTATCCATACGACAATACCATCGCTTGTGTGTGCTTCTCCCAGATAATGACAAATTAGTTTACCTTTTCCTACTGTCAGTTCCATTCTGGGGTTAAATCCCTTTTCAGGAATCGGTAAATTTCTATTTTGTGCTATTGTTCTGGTTCCTTCGTATGCATATGAAAGAATACCCGCTTTTTTAATTGTCTTTAATCCGCCCATAGCGTCTGGATGCCAACGGTCGACAATACAACCAATAATCTGTGCTTTTAAATCTTTACGGATATAGTTTATTAGGTTATTCGTTTCTTCATCATTTTCAGGAGTAGAGATAATTACGGCCTTTTTGTCGTTTACATACACAATGCCATTATTACCATTCTCGGTATGTATATATACGTGTTTGTTTAATTCTATCAGATGTAATTTCTCGTTTACTCTAATTGTGTCTGCATAACAATCGGGTAAAAAGGTCAACATACATCCCAGTAAAAATATTTTTAGATATAAGCCGTATGTATTCATTTTCAAATGTTGTTAATTTGATTGAGATTCTTGTTATTAACGAATTCTACCTTTTTCCACATCTTCCCGGCTCTTACTCTGGGTCACCAGATAAACCCCTACGAAAACGAGGACGGCCGACAATGCTTTTTGGAAGGAAAATGTATCTTGTCCCACCATAACGGTTATTAGTGAGGCGATGATCGGTTGTACATAATTATACATACTCACCGTTGTAGGACGAATACGTTTCAACGACATTGGTATCAACAGGTAAGGAATAAATGTGGCGCCTATCAGGACAAAGCTGATCGCCCCGATCTCTTTCATATCGAATACTTCCCGTTGAAAAGCGGGCGTTTCAAGCACATGCTGGTAAGTGAAGGGCAACAATACGAGCGTGGAAAAAAGAAACATCCACTTCATCATCGTCACAGCCGAGTAGCGTAAACTCAACGGTTTGGATAGGACCAGGTAGATCGAATAGATGATTGCGCTGGTTGTGATCATCAGGTTTCCGGTAAGTCCGCTGGCCTGTCCCGAGTTATGCGTGGAGGCCAATATTAAGGAAACACCACCGCAACAGCCTAATAATACACCGAAAGCTTTCATCTTCGTAATCGGTTCTTTCAAAATAACGGCAGCTAGCAGCATAACGAAGATGGGAACGGCCGTAGCGATTATGGAAGCATCCACCGGAGATGTGCGGTTCAGCCCGATAATAAACAATCCCTGATTGAACCCGACCCCGCAAAGGGCACAAACGAAAAGCAGACCCAGGTCTTTCATCGTCACCTTTTCCCGTTTCACAAAGAGAGAGGCTATCCAAAACAGCAGGCAAGCGGAACTCATTCGCATGATAGTCAGTGATTCGGGCTGAACATGTGTCGGCAACAAGTACTTAGATATAGGCATATTGATAGCAAATAGTATATTGGCTATCAGGATCAGTATGTGACCCTTTAATTTTTCTGAGTTCATTCTTTTGCTGTTTTATGCAATGCAAATGTAGTGATATTTATTAAACGCACAATTAGGTTTTTTATGCGTGCCTGTCCGTCCCGGTTTATGGGCTCATTTTATGAGAGAGCCTTTTTTATCTTGGTTTCATGAATTTATCGTATCTTTGTATACCTAATAATATGATAAAAAGAATATCAATGAAACCGACCCGAATAATCGAGATATGTGCCAACTCGGCACAAAGCTGTGTGGAGGCTGAAGCCGGAGGAGCTAAACGTGTGGAACTTTGTGCCGGCATACCGGAAGGGGGTACCACCCCGAGTTATGGCGAGATCAAAACGGCCCAGGCTCTCACTTCGTCGATCGATATAAACGTAATCATCCGTCCGCGTGGTGGCGACTTCCTGTACACTCCGGCAGAAATAGACTCCATGTTGCTCGATATCGAATTATGTAAACAACTGAAGGTACACGGTGTCGTGTTTGGATGCCTGACAAAAGAGGGCGATATCGACGTCCCCCTCATGCGTCGCCTGATGGAGGCGGCCAAGCCATTATCCGTCACTTGCCACCGGGCTTTTGATGTCTGCCGTGATCCGTTTGCTGCTTTGGAACAACTGATCGAGTTGGGTTGCGACCGTATCCTTACTTCCGGCCAGCAATCGGACGCCGTGAAAGGTATCCCCCTCATTGCCGAACTGGTGAAACGTGCCGATGGACGTATCATTATCATGCCGGGATGCGGTGTGCGCGAAAATAATATCGCCCGGATCGAAGCCGAAACCGGAGCGAAGGAGTTCCATACCTCTGCCCGTAGTATCGTGTACAGCAAGATGGAGTATCGGAACGAAAATGTCCCGATGGGCAGCAGTATCGTTTCTTCTGAGTTTGAAACAGTGGAAACCGACCGGAATAAAGTCGCCGCTTACATCTGATATAGAATGAAACACCGGCTATCCTTTGTTACCTTTTTCCTGTCACTCTGTGCCTTCTGTCATGCACAGCAGGACTCTATTGTTCCGTTCAAAGACGCCTACAAGCGCATCTATAATATAACGAAAGTGACAGGAACGAAGCCGGTGATGGACGGACGCCTGGACGAAGATTTCTGGATGAAGCAAGGGGAGTGGTCCGACCGCTTTGTTCAGATCATCCCTTACGAACGCGGTATACCGGATTCCCCGACCCGTGTCAAATTGTTCTACGATAATAAATACATCTACGTAGGCGTCTATTGTAAAGATATCCGCCCGGATAAGATGATTCCTTTTATCGGGAACCGGGACGATAATAGCATGGGCGACCTGATCAGCGTGGCCTTCGACACCTATCATGATTACCGGGCCGCCCCCGAATTCAACATCAACCTGGGAGGAAACAAGACCGACCTGGTCGTAACCGATAAATTGAATGTCAACCTCAGCTGGAATGCTGTCTGGGAAGGGAAGACACATATCAACCTGCCGGATTCGAGCTGGACGGCCGAGTTGCGCATCCCGTTCAGCCAGCTCCGCTATAACCAACTTTCAGAAGATGGAATCTGGGGGCTTCATGTCCGCCGTATCATCCGCCGGAACAATGAAGTGCAGAACTGGAGCATGATCCCTTTGAAGAACAACGGCCATGTCTTTTCCTTCGGTGAAATGCACGGAATGACCGATCTCCCCAAACCAAGAGGCATCGAGTTTCTCCCCTATGTGATGGGGAAATACCGCAACGAACCGAAGATACCCGGAAGTCCTTACCAGAAGGGGCATAGCTGGGGAGGGAATGTCGGCCTCGACGCCAAGTTCGCCCTTTCCGATTTTACGCTGGACCTGACGATCAACCCGGATTACGGGCAGGTAGAGCTCGACCCTTCGGTGATGAACCTGACCGCCTACGAAACCTTTTACGACGAGAAGCGTCCTTTCTTCCTGGAAGGAAAACACATCCTCGATTTTGCCAACGGCAACGATATGATGTTTTACACCCGCCGTATCGGAGCAGCCCCTTCATATACCCCGCAAGGGATAGACAATATAAACAGTTTTGCCGACAGCAAAGAGAACGTTCCCATTATCGGTGCCCTGAAACTGACGGGCACGAACCGGCGGGGGGTGACGATCGGAGTGGTGCAGAGCGTCACAGCCCGTTCGTCGGCCAAGGTGACTCGTAGCGGGGTGGAAGATGTCGAAGTAGTGGAACCCCTGACCAATTACACCGTGGCCCGTGTCCAGAAAAACTGGAAAGGAAACAGCCTGCTGGGAGGAATGATTACCTCTGTCAACCGGGCCTTGGATCAACCTTACCTGGAGAATTTCATGGTGCGCAACGCCTTTACCGCCGGTATCGATTTTACCCAGTATTTTAAGAACCGGCTTTATTATATCGATGTGAAAGGAATGGTCAGCTCGCTGAACGGTAGCAAGGAGGCGATTACTCTCCTGCAAACGAACCCGGTGCATTATTACCAGCGGGCATCGG
Organism: Parabacteroides timonensis; assembly: GCF_900128505.1. NCBI lineage: Bacteria > Pseudomonadati > Bacteroidota > Bacteroidia > Bacteroidales > Tannerellaceae > Parabacteroides > Parabacteroides timonensis. Next base: position 1,853,522 of record NZ_LT669941.1, on the reverse strand, counting down.
CAGCCGGCTACTTGGGAGTCGATCCGGACCGCCGTTCCCTGAACGGGACGGGCGGATATGTGAAAGCCGGACGAAAGGGGAATGCCAAATGGGCTTTTTCGGAAACATTCAGTTGGTCGTCTCCCGGTTTCGATCTCAACGATATGGGATATATGAAGGAAACCGATAACCGGACGAATGAGACGGAGATTGCTTACCGACAGACCGATATCTGGAAAATATTCCGTTATAACGCTTTTACCGTTACCCAGAAAAATCAATGGAATTACGGCGGTACACCTTTCAGTAACGACCTGGCTCTCCGCTGGCAGAGTATGACGATGAACCGTTACGAAATGGATATGAAAGAAACCTTTGTCTGGAACCGTCTCGACAGCCGCATGCTTCGTGGAGGTCCCGATATGCGTTTCGATCCTTATTTCCAGACCTCCGTAAAAGTCAATACGGATAAGGCCCAGCGGATGATGTTCATGCTCAAATATGAAGGAAATCATAACCTCGACGGATATAACCGCTTCAATACGCTGATGCCGAGCCTTACCTTCCGCCTGGGAAACCACGTCTACTTATCCGGACAGGTGGATTATGCCTGGAATACGGACAACATGCAGTATGTCGGAACATTACTGCCTTCGGATGCATCCACCTCCCCGGGCGATCCTTCGCTGATCTACCTGATGGGGCATATGAAGCAGAAAACGTATGGATTGACTATGAAGTTGCAGGTAAATGTCACTCCTGATATTTCCATACAGTTCTATGGTTCTCCGTTTACGTCGACGGCAAAGTTCAGCGACTTCAAGGAGGCGGCCGATACTCGTTCACATAGCTACGACAATCGTTTCCACCTCTTTACTGCCGATGAGATTAATTATGTCGATGGTGTTTACGGGATAAAGAGCGGAAAAGGGGAGGCTTCGTTCAGGAACCCTGATTTCAGTTTTAATGAATTTCGTTCCAACCTCGTGGCACGGTGGGAGTATCTGCCGGGATCTACACTTTACTTTGTATGGGAACACCGTATGTCTAACCAGGACAACCGGATGGTAAGCAGCTGGGGAAGTAACCTCGACCGGATGTTCGGTCTTCCGGCTACCAATACTTTTATGCTGAAGATGAATTACTGGTTCAATTTGTAGCCTGATCTCTTCTACCATATATATATAATTAGTATCTTTACAAAACTAAAATGACAGATCATGGAAGAAGAACCTAAAAGACTTACCCGTTCGAATAACGGAATGATTGCCGGTGTATGTGCCGGCATAGCGGATTACTTTGATTTAGATCCGACGCTGGTCCGTGTGGGATACATCCTGTTGAGTCTATTTACAATGTTTTCCGGAGTGATAGCCTATTTTATCCTTTGGTTGGTTATACCTAAAAAGACTTTTTATTAAGAATGAATTTTGAATTATCTTCACCATTCAGTCCTACGGGAGATCAGCCGGAAGCAATAGCGGCTCTTACGGAGGGCATAGAGAGTGGTGTGCCTTTCCAGACACTGCTCGGTGTTACTGGTTCCGGGAAAACCTTTACTATTGCCAACGTTATTAAAGAGGTGCAACGGCCTACGCTGATATTGAGTCATAACAAGACGCTGGCAGCCCAGCTGTATAGCGAATTTAAGGCCTTCTTTCCTAATAATGCCGTAGAATATTTTGTCTCATACTACGATTATTATCAGCCGGAAGCCTATTTGCCTTCTTCCGATACCTATATCGAGAAAGACTTGCAGATCAACGAGGAAATCGATAAACTCCGCCTGCGTACGACCGCTTCTCTGTTGTCGGGCAGGAAGGATGTGATCGTAGTTTCTTCCGTCTCCTGCCTCTATGGTATGGCAGACCCGACGGCTTTTGCCGAAAAGGTGACTCATCTGGAGAAAGGGATGCAGATCGACCGCGATAAGTTATTGCGGCGTTTTGTCGATGCGTTGTATGTGAACAACAAACTGGAGTTTAATAGCGGCTGTTTCCGTGTGAACGGTGATACGGTCGATATCTTCCCCGCCATCGAAACATTCGACGGTGTGGCTTACCGCATAGAATTTTGGGGAGACGAGATCGACCGCCTGTCCTCTTTCGATCCGAAGACAGGGCAGGAAATAGACGAGCAGGATGAACTGAATATCTATCCGACCAACCTGTTCGTCACCACCCAGGAGCGTATCAACGCAGCTATCGGCCAGATAGATGTCGACCTTGGTACGCAGGTGAACTTCCTGAAAGAGATAGGCAAACATTATGAAGCGAAACGTTTGTACGAACGTGTCACTTTCGACCTCGAGATGATCCGCGAGTTGGGGCATTGTTCGGGGATAGAGAATTATTCCCGTTATTTTGACGGGCGTATGGCCGGAGATCGTCCTTACTGCCTGCTCGACTATTTTCCGAAAGACTTTATGCTGGTTGTCGATGAAAGTCATGTGACGATCCCGCAGATCCGTGCGATGTACGGAGGCGACTATTCACGTAAGAAGAACCTGGTGGAGTATGGTTTCCGTCTGCCCGCTGCTATGGATAATCGTCCGCTAATGTTCGATGAGTTTGAATCGCTTACCCCATTGGCCATTTACGTCAGTGCAACTCCTGCCGATTACGAGTTGGAGAAGAGCGAAGGTATCGTGGTGGATCAGGTGATCCGTCCGACCGGACTTCTTGACCCGGTGATCGAAGTGCGCCCGACTTTGAACCAGATCGACGATTTGATGGAAGAGATCATCCAGCGTTCGGCTATCGATGAACGTGTGTTGGTGACAACCCTTACCAAGCGGATGGCGGAAGAGCTGACCTCTTATCTGACCCGTATGGGAATACGCTGTAACTATATCCATAGCGATGTCGATACGTTGGACCGTATCCAGATCATGGATGATCTGAGGAAAGGCCTTTTTGATGTCCTGATCGGGGTCAACCTGTTGCGTGAGGGGCTCGACTTGCCGGAAGTATCTTTGGTTGCTATCCTGGATGCCGATAAAGAAGGCTTCCTCCGTTCCCACCGTTCTCTGACGCAGACAGCCGGGCGTGCAGCCCGTAACGTGAACGGAAAGGTCATCTTCTATGCCGATAAGATAACAGCGAGTATGAAACTGACAATGGACGAAACGACCCGTCGCCGCGAAAAACAGTTGGCATACAATGAACTGCATGGCATTACTCCTAAGCAGGTAGTAAAAAATAGTATCTCCCTCCTGGGTGAGAAACAGCAGGCTACCGCGGAACCGTATGCTTATATCGAACCGGAACCAAGCTTGGTTGCCGATCCGGTTGTCCAGTATATGAACCGTTCGCAGCTTGAAAAGGCCATCGAACGAACCAAGAAGCAAATGACCGAAGCAGCCAAGAAGCTCGACTTTATCGAGGCAGCACAGTTTAGGGATGAGCTGATAAAACTGGAAGATCAGTTGAAAACTAAAGTATAGAAAAAGGTGAGCTTCAAGTAGGAGCAATATTTGAGCCTTTTTTATGAGGCAAAGCCTCATGCCGCAGGCTCTCTTTTGCCGTTTGCTTCAGCAAACGGATATCTAAAAGCTCCGGCTTTGCCGATCCTCTGTGGGTTTTAACCCCTTTCATATAGGAAAGAAGCCCCGTTGATAAAGGGGCTTAAGTCCACAGAGGAAGAGGCTTTGCCTCCTGTCTTTTATATCCGTCGGTTAAAAACCGACGGCAAAATAGAGCCTGCGGCACAAGGCGTTGCCTTGTAATGAAAGATAGCTCATATTTGATAAATAATGAATTTATGAAAACAATCTATTTCTTGCTTTTTACTTGTTTTTTCTTTTTTCGTGCGCAAGCTGCCGATAAAATATATTGTACCGATGAGGATCGTGCTGTCTTTGGCCGATATGTTGTAGAGGTGGCTCCAAATAAGTCATTGCCGTCCGGAGAGCTGATGGTTAAAACGGCCCGTTTTTTCCTGAATGCCCCTTATGTGGCCGCTACTTTGGAAAAGGAACCGGAAGGATTAGTCATCAACCTTCGGGAAATGGATTGTATGACGCTGGTAGAGAATGTCGTTGCATTAACGAGGACTATGCAATCAGCTTCCCCTTCCTTTGAAGAGTTTTGTAAGAATCTGCAAACCCTCCGTTATCGTAACGGGGAAATTCATGATTACGCAGACCGCTTGCATTATACGACAGACTGGATATTTGAGAATCAACGGAAAGGTATCGTGAAAGATGTAACCCGGGAAATAGGAGGGATCTCCCTTCCTGTCGATGTCTCTTTTATGTCGACCCATCCGGACAGTTACAAGCCGTTGAAAGAGAATCCGGTGCTTGTTGCAAAGATCGCCTCCAAAGAAAAGGAAATCAATGCACGCACTTATTATTATATTCCGGAGAAAGATATAGATAAGCTGTCTGCCGGTATCAAAGACGGCGATATTGTCTGCTTCGTCACTACGATAAAAGGGCTGGATATATCCCATGTCGGTGTCGTTTGCCGGGTAGGAGAGAAGCTGACCTTTATCCACGCTTCCACTACACAGAAGAAGGTAATAGTCAATGAAGCCCCTTTGCAGGAGTATGTGGAAGGTATCAAACGGAACAGTGGGATTATGATTGTCCGTCCGCAGGCAAATCATTGAAACAATTCGAAGGCGAACTTGACACCGATATTCTGGTACTTCCACCTGTCGAAGCCGGCAAATAGGGCGACGTTGAAAATATGGTTACCGAAACCATATCCCACCTCCGTGTAACTCGGAAGAACAGGTGTCCAAAGTTGGCTGAAATAAAAACGCTCGGACAAGATATACTTGGACGTCTTTTTCTTGAATAACTGTGACAAGATAAAAGGACTCTCGTACATCAAATGCCCCTGTACATATTTGTCGGATGCATTGAACCAGAAGCTTCTTAGTTGGTTAAATACGCCCCCGAACTCATCTCCCCATGATTCCGGGAACTGACGGCGTGCAAAATAACGGAAGTCCGCGAAATAGATCGACTTCGGATTTAGATACATTCCTCCGCTAAGATGATAATTCAGCTTCCTGGCCAGTCCCAAAGGGATGCTTTGATGAATATCAGCCTCTATACGCGCATAATCACCGGTACTCTTGCCTACTCCGGGTATCGCCCGGGCAAACTCGACGGATATGGTAGGATAGTGGGAATACAGATATTCTTTCCGGTATCCATCCATCCAGTAATATTGTCGGGGAGTATAGGAGATACCGATAACAGGTGTGAAATCGTGATAGTTTTCATTGATCAACTCTTCCACCTCTTCGCCGGGATCTGTTATATTGCTGCCTTTTTTCACCGGGATACGGCGGTGGTAGGTGACACCGGCCCAGAGTTGAAAACCGTTGAACAGTTCTATGTTATTACGTATTTCAGCATAGTAATGTTTGAAGTACTCGAGATTCAGGTCATCGAAGTTGAACGATGAGTCTTTGAGTTGTTCGTTGATATCTTTCATGATAGCCGACGAATAACTTTGGTTACCGTTACCGACTGAAATACTGAGTATACCTTTCTTTTCGGGCTGATACTCCCAGTCGCCGTTTACGCTGAAAAATATTTCTTTCCTTTTGAACACGAAACCGACATCCGGACGGAAACGAAGCTGGCGGTCTTTGTTGAATGTTTTACTGATACGCAGACGCTGCCTGTATGTGATGCCGTTGTGTCCGGAGTAACCCAACTGGAACGGATTGAATATGCCCGAATATTTGAGACGGGTCGTCTTGTAGTCCATGCTGATCGTGTTGGTGAACTTTTCCGTCAGTTTCAGGTACTTGGTGATATTGGCGGTATCCGTTTCCTGTTCATTTTTCTTCTCCTTCTCGGCTATCTGGTAGAGTCTTTTCTCATCCGGAGTAAGTGGCAGGTCGCGTTCCTTGTTCCAAAATGTCGTATCGGTGATAATGGGGACGGTATCGGACGAAAGTTTGTAGTACCCGGTAAGGTCGAGTGACTTCCATTTCTTACTTTCATTATCTTCTTCCACCCACTCGATTGCGTTGTATTTAAACGAAGAATGGTAGCTGGTGGCGATAGCATTACCCAATACATGATAACGCAGGAACAGGCTGGCCTTGTCCGGAAGGATGAACCGGCGGTAATCCCTTCCGAATGTCATTACCAGGTTGAACTCGGCAAAGTCGAAGCGACCGTTCACATCTATCTTATCGATGATCCATGACTTGTCGCGGATATACAGATCCCCGCAAATCAACTTCTGGCTCCACAACTTAGGCATGAACCGTATCTTGTAGATCTTTATGCCGGTCGTGTCGGAGACTTCCTCGAGATTGAAGGAGTAAAATTTGGATGCGTTTTGAGTCATGGGCGTGATGATCCCTTCGTTGTAGATCGTCGAGGAATATACATTCAGGTTGAGGAAGCTCAGAGCCTCCTGTTGCTTTTTGCTGTTGGGGATACTATTCCCGTTCACAGCCTGGAAATTATGCTGGAAACTGTTTGGTGCATTGAACTTGGAGTAACTTACCATCTCGAAGATCATGTCTTTGTTCTTCCAGTCGACAGGGAAAAGATGATGCCCGAAGCGTAACAGGAAGTTGTGTTTGAGTATTTCCGTGCGTCCTTTAATGTATATCTCCGCTTCGTATTTAGATAGTACATGCTGGTATTTTTCAGCGTTCCTAATCACTTCTTTCATAATGGAGTCGGCTCTTACGGACGACTCTGTTTTTTCTTTTGAGTCAGGCAACAACTTACTTCTATAGCCACTTTCCGGTTTGGCGAAAGCAGTTATAGTAAACAAAATCAGAGCAAATATCAAAACGTATCTTTTCAACAAATTATCACCCCTTTTGCTACAAACGTAACGAATAAAATTTGAATTAGTAGTAAAAGAAAGTAAAATGTAATTGAAAATACAATTTATCGTATTAAACATTTTACTAATTCAAAAGAAAAGTTGTACATTTGTGCTTCATAAGTATGTTATAAAACAGTCGTGGTTAAACAACAAAAAGAAGAGGTCGATCTATCGGCCAGTTTGGCAGAAGTATGGAGAGTACTAACCGACAAAGAGCGGGAGATTCTCCGTAATAATTCGACGATCCAGCATTTCAAACGTAACGAGTTGATATATTGCGAGGGCGACGAACCAAGGGACATGATGTGCTTACTAAAAGGTAAGGTGAAGATCTTTAAAGAAGGAGTTGGTGGTAGAAGCCAGATTATTCGCATGATCAAGCCTGTACAATATTTTGGTTATCGCGCAAACTTTGCTCAGGAAAACTATTTGACGAATGCTTCTGCGTTCGAAGCATCTTCAGTTTGCCTGATACCGATGACGGTTGTTACCGAATTGTTAATGGGTAACCCGCATCTGGCCATGTTCTTTATCCGTCAGCTATCGTTCGACTTGGGAGTTGCGGACGAACGTACCGTGAACCTTACGCAGAAACATATCCGGGGTCGTCTGGCAGAATCTTTGTTATTCCTGAAAGACAGTTATGGATTGGAAGAGGACGGTGCTACCCTGAGTATCTACCTGTCCCGTGAAGATCTCGCTAATTTGTCGAACATGACTACTTCCAATGCAATCCGGACGCTGTCCACATTTGTCTCTGAGCGTATCATCGCTATCGACGGACGTAAGATCAAATTGATAGATGACGACAAGCTTAGAAAGATAAGTAAAATGGGATAATAAGGATCAGGACTTTTGAAAATATAAAAGAGAAGGGGCTTTCGGTAAACGGAAGCCCCTTCTTGTTGTGGGTAAGGGTCTCTTTTACCGGATAGCTTCGCGGATACGTACCAGACGTGTCAATAGGCCTTCCAGTAAATCCAACTGCAACATGTTGGCTCCGTCGGATTTGGCTTTCGAAGGTTCCGGATGGGTTTCAATGAACAGTCCGTCGGTTCCTACGGCGATGGCGGCTTTAGCTATTGTTTCTATCAGTGCGGGCAGGCCACCTGTTACACCTGAAGTCTGGTTGGGTTGTTGCAACGAGTGGGTTACGTCCATGATAACCGGGTAACCGAATGCTTGCATTTCAGGGATACCCCGGTAGTCGACTACCAGGTCGGTATAACCGAAGGTGGTTCCCCGTTCCGTAATCATCACGTTGTTATTGCCTGCATCGGCCACTTTCTGTACGGCGAACTGCATGGATCCCGGCGAAAGGAACTGTCCTTTCTTGATATTGACTATCTTTCCGGTCTTTGCGGCTGCCACCAACAGGTCGGTCTGACGGCACAGGAAGGCGGGGATTTGCAATACATCCACATACTCGGCTGCCATCGCTGCCTCGTGGTTTTCGTGGATATCCGTTACGGTAGGGATATTGAATGTTTCGCCTACCTTACGTAGTATCTTCAACGCTTTCTCGTCGCCGATGCCGGTAAATGAGTCCAGCCGTGAACGGTTTGCCTTGCGGTATGAACCTTTAAAGACATAGGGTATGTTTAGCTTTTCAGTAATCCCCACCACCTTTTCGGCGATACGCAGAGCCATTTCTTCTCCTTCTATCACGCAGGGGCCGGCCATCAGGAAGAAATTATCCCCTTTATTTAAATCGTTAACTGTTACCATATTTATTCGTTACTCCTTATTTCTGTTTAGTAATTCAATTGTCTTCTCTATTTTCTCTTCGGTCGGCAGGGTTGCTTCGATCCAGTGGATAGTGCATCCCCGGCGTTCCATGCCACGGAACCAAGTCATCTGCCGTTTGGCAAATTGATGGATGGCTATCTCTAGTTGTGAAACCATTTCTTCATAGGAAAGTTCACCTATAATATATAAGGTAAGGAATTTGTATTCGAGGCCATAATAGATCAGGTCGTCCGGTTTGACTCCTGATTCGATAATTCTTTTTACCTCGTCCACCATGCCTTCGTCGAGACGGGCACGCAGTCGCCTGGAAATCTTTTCCCGACGAAGCTCCCGGTCGATATTTATACCGATGATAAGGCTGTCGATCGGATCGTATTCGTTCGCTTCCGGCGACTGTGCCTTGTAGTACTCTTCTATCTCTATCGCCCGGATAGCTCTCTGGGCAGAATCGACATCCGTTTTGTTGTGCAAAACCTTGTAAGTTGCCAATATCTGCTCCAATTCCGGTAGCGATTTTTCTTTCAGCGACTCGCGGAGTTCCGGGTTTGGGGGAACGTCGAGTAGTTTATAACCTTTCAATACGGCTTCGATGTACATCCCTGTGCCACCGCAGAGGATGGGCAATTTCCCTTTTTGCCGTATCTCTTCGTAGGCGCGGAAGAAATCGTGCTGGTATTCGAATACGTTGTATTTGTATCCCGGGTCGCAGATGTCGATCAGGTGATAGGGGACGGGCTTCCCGGCGACGGTATAATCGGCCAGGTCTTTTCCTGTGCCTATATCCATGCCACGATAGATCTGGCGGGAATCGGCGCTGATTATTTCCGTATCCAGCCGGTTGGCCAGGGCTGCAGCAAAAGGAGTTTTACCGGAAGCGGTCGGCCCAAGTATGGTAATAAGTTGATATGTTCTCATCTTAGTGCAAAGATACAAAAAAAGCCGTCCCCTTTATAGAGGACGGCTTCCATATACTGATTTGTATTTTGATTACTTACCAGCGATAACGCGAGCCATTTCACAAACTTTGTTTGAATAACCCCATTCGTTATCATACCAAGAAACGATCTTAGCGAAGTTGTCATCCAAAGAGATACCAGCTTTAGCGTCGAAGATAGAAGTGTTAGAACATCCACGGAAGTCAGTTGAAACAACTGCATCTTCTGTATAGCCCAGTACACCTTTCAATTCGCCTTCAGAAGCTTCCTTCATAGCAGCCTTGATGTCGTCCATTGTAGCAGCCTTGTCAAGAACTACTGTCAAGTCAACAACAGAAACGTCAGAAGTCGGAACACGGAAAGCCATACCTGTCAGTTTACCGTTCAATACCGGCAGAACTTTACCTACAGCTTTAGCAGCACCTGTAGAAGAAGGGATGATATTTTCAAGGATACCACGGCCACCTCTCCAGTCTTTCTTAGAAGGACCGTCTACTGTTTTCTGAGTTGCAGTAGCAGCGTGAACTGTAGTCATCAAACCTTTAACGATACCGAACTTGTCGTTCAATACTTTAGCGATAGGAGCCAAGCAGTTAGTAGTACAAGAAGCGTTAGAGATGATGTCCTGTCCTGCGTAAGAAGTATGGTTAACACCATAAACGAACATAGGAGTAGCGTCCTTAGAAGGAGCAGACATGATAACTTTCTTTGCACCAGCCTGGATATGTTTGCGAGCTGTTTCGTCTGTCAGGAAGAAACCAGTTGATTCAACTACTACGTCTGCACCAACTTCGTTCCATTTCAGGTTAGCAGGATCCATTTCGGCAGTCAGACGGATTTTGTTACCGTTTACTACCAAGTTGTTGCCTTCTACAGCTACAGTTCCGTCGAAACGTCCGTGTACTGAATCATATTTCAACATGTATGCCAGGTAATCAGCATCCAATAAGTCGTTGATACCTACAATCTGAATGTCATTGCCGAAGTTCTTAACTGCAGCACGGAACACCATACGTCCGATACGGCCGAAACCGTTAATACCTACTTTAATCATTGTAATAAAACTTTTATGGGTTTATTAAAAATATTACGTAAAATCATTTAACAGCCACAAGGAGTAGCACACGAAACCAACATCACGAGCATTGATATAAATGCTATCAAAAGAAAAATAGTATGTTTCATTATTTATCCTTGTTTTTAACGACTGCAAATGTAGTCATGTTTTTTCTATTTTACATTTATTATGGAGAGAAAAATATGTCCTCTAACATAAATTAATTGTTGGCGGTCATTTCTTTTTCTTGAATAATAAGCCTGTAAACCAGCTTTGCGCCTTTCTGATTCCCCAAGTCAATAGAAAAGGTCTCACAACGTCCCATGCTACCGGGATAAGACCTTGGGCTATACTTAAATAATCGGCGAAACCGATCGGGGTGGCGGGTTGAATAGGTGAAGCCGCCGACTCGGGAGTATCTGTCTTTTTTGATTTAGTGTTCGGGAAAAGTAAAGCAGTAAAACCGGAAATCAACAGACTTCCTGCATTTTCCTGTATATAGGAAAAATCCTCATTCAGTTTTTGTTCCTGCATGACGCATTGCCTCCGGATCCGTTCTTTATCAGAAATCAGCTTCTCCAGTGGTGTCAGTGGCTTGTTTTGTATCTGTTGCATCGTCTTTTTCGTCATTACTGTTTAATGCTGCAATCACTACGTTCAATACTGTATTGCAGATTCTACCTTTGTTCATTATAATGAGCCCGATCAATAGGAGATATAATACTGCCACAAAAGCAAATCCGGATCCCATGGAGCCGAAGATATCACCCATAAAGAACCCTAAAGCCAGGAATATGAACAGGATGGCAAAGAAAGCCAGGAACAATAAAATTAAGCCATACGAAAGAACCGCGATCAATTGCCCGCTTCTCTCGTATGTGCTTAACTTTAAAAGTTCAAGCTTTAACTCTACATAAGCTGAAACGTCATCCTTCAGCTCATGAAAGATTTTTCCTGAATCTTTTTCCATAAATGTTTATTCGGCTACGATTTCTTCGGTAGCTTTTACAACTTCAGTTTTACCTTCTTTGTACTTGGCGAGAGCGGAATTAAAGCCTTCTTTTACTTTTCCAACTACACCGTTCAATTCTTCCAGTAACTGTTCTCTCTTATCGGTAGCTGCCAGATATCCAACTGCTGCACCAACTGCTGCACCAACTACCAAACCTAGTAATAATTTAGAATCTACATTTTTCATAACTCTTACATTTAAATGTGTCTACTAAAATAACGCTTTTCTTTGGATGATAGTTTACTTCTGCATTAACTTTTACTGTTAAATAAAGTTATGGCTTTTGTGTTTTGACGGCCACCCAGTTGTTCTTTTCTACGTGAGACTGGAATATCAACCCGTTGCGTTCGCATTCTTCGCGGATGAAGGGAATGTCCTCGGTGTAGAATCCGCTCATAAAAAGAAGTGCTCCCGGCTTCATGCAGCTGACATAGTGGTGAATATCGTTCAAAAGTATATTGCGGTTTATATTGGCAAATACGATGTCGAACTGTCCGAAGCCTGCGATTTGCTCGGCGCCGCCCAATGCTATGCGGATGTCTTCCGTATCGTTCAGGCGAATGTTCTCGAGTGCGTTGTTGTAAGCCCATTCGTCGATGTCGATACCGACCACTTTGCCGGCTTTTTTCATCTTGGCGAGGATGGCCAGGACGGCCGTGCCGCATCCCATGTCGAGCAGGTCTTTCCCGGCGAGGTCGAGTTTCAGCATTTCGCCGATCATGAGGTAGGTCGTTTCATGGTTGCCGGTACCGAAGGCCATTTTCGGGTCGATGATTATATTATATGTATAGCCCGGCTCCGGTTGGTGAAAGGAGGCGCGGATGATACAGTCGCTACCGATACGGATGGGTTTGAAGTAGTTCTTTTCCCATTCTTCGTTCCAGTCTTTGCTTTCCACCAGCTGTGCGGTGTAGTGGAATATCACGTTTTCGAGGGGGAATTCCTTCAATTTCTCCTCCACAGCCTCTACATTATATAATGTGTCGGCGATATAGGCCAACAGGCCGTTTTCATTTTCGGTGAAACTTTCGAACCCGATCTCGCCCAGTTCGGAGGCCAGTATGTCGCTGATGACGGTCGCCTCGACAGGCGATTCGTATGTGAATTTCAGTTCGTAATAATTCATATTTTAATTTTTAATCATTTGCTGGGGCAAAGGTATCGAATATAAATAAAAATCGGAACGATTACGAATATAATCAAAGTAATCTTTTATTCCCTGTTTGACAAAATGTCATATTATGTGTCTTATGAATAAGATATATGGGGAGGAGTGCAGGCTGTTCTGTTTTTATGAGATTGTGGAGGAGGATGCCATGTTGTAAAAGTTATTATATTCATAAAGAAAACATTATATTGATAGATTGTTGTGTATAATATTGTTATAATGCTGTTGTGTGGTTTGTATTATGCGGTTGGAGATATTTGTTGAATGCTTGGTGGAATTGTTGTTTTAGATCTGTGAATATGTTTTATAGCATACGCTGTGGGCTCTTGAGACTTTAAAAACAAGGTTGTTTTAGCTGTTGTTAACGTTTATTTTGCTTTAAAGCGAATGGATTTTTGATTACATAAAAAAATATCTCGTTTTAAACGAGTTTCAATTTCGTTTAAAACGAGATAAAGTTCGGATATGGTGTTAATAAATGTATTTTTCTTGTTTCTAGAATGGAAATAAAGAAAGAATCTCGTGTTATATAAAACTGTATTTTACGATTGTAAAGTAGGGAAAGTATGCTTTAATGCGTCAAAATGATATTTAATGAAACGAAGAAAACTTAAATATTTTGGTTTGTTTTATTTGTATTTGTTATTACCTTTGTCCTACGTACAGAAAAAACGTAGAAGCGTTACATATTATCCGATATTTGGAATCTGGACAATTTCATGACTTTGGATAATACCCAAGATGCTCCTACGCCTATGTTGTTATATACTTACCTCAAAGAGGAACCTATAGCAATCATAAGCGTGGGGCTATTGTATATTATAAAGTCATGGGCCGTCCAGAGCCCCAAATGTCGTAATATCAATAGCTTCCACGCTTTCTTTATAAATTTAATACACGTATGTTTGATGTTTCTTTGTTAAGTCAATTGAAAGAAGGAAACCGGGAAGCTTTTAATAGTCTGTTCCGTTATTATTATCCTCGCGTTATGGCATATGTTACTGCTATGGTGGAACAAGAGATTGCCGAAGATATCGTTCAGGATGTTTTTCTATATGTATGGGAGAACCGCAGTAAGTTATATGTAGGAGACGGTTTTCATTCTTATTTGTTCCAATCTGCCTATACCCGTTGTCTCGATTATTTTAAAAAACAGCAATCAGTAGGAAAATACAATCTTCATGCAGAAGATACTTATCTAAAGGAATACGGTGAATTGTTGAGAGAAGATACTTCAATTATGGAAGAATTATACTCAAAGGATTTTTATAAGCGGTTATACAATTTGCTTGACCAATTGCCTGTTCAACGGCGTGAAGTATTTATTCTGACTTACATAAATGGATTGAAAGCAAAAGAAGTAGCCGCCCGGACTCAAATACCTCAGCGAACGGTTGAAAGTCACATCTATCTGACTATTAAATATTTGAAGGCGCATATGTCTAAAAAAGATTTTTACCTGTTGTATGTTCTTTTACTAACAGAGGGAATGGTTTTGAAAAATATTTCCTGATTAATTGTATTTGCCTCCGTAGTTTTACCCGTTCGTTCGTTTCGCTTATAAAAAGAGAAATTAACGTATGGATTTTGATTACGGACTTCTTGCAAAATATTTAGCAGATACTATCACTCCCGATGAGATGGGAGAGGTGGTGGATTGGAGTAATCTGTCTTCTGAAAATAAAAATATATATTCAGAGCTAGTGCGTTTGCGTGTATCGTGGAACGCAATGTATTATAATGATGTCGACCGCATTGATCACGCCCTTAAAAAACTGAATGTAAGGATAGATCGTTTAAGCTATAAACAACTTTTGTATAAGATAATACAGTATGCGGCAATCTTTCTTGTTTTATTCTCTTTTTCTTATGGCGCGTATGACTATTTTAAGCCTGAAAAGCAGATAAGTATTACTGTTAAGTCCGGAGAGGATGTAAGAAAGGTGATACTTGTTGATGGCACTTCCGTTTGGTTGAGAGGTGGATCTACACTAAAATATCCGGAGTCATATTCAATTAGAAATCGTCAGGTTTCTTTGCAGGGAGAAGCATTCTTCGATGTGATAAAGAACGCTGAATCACAGTTCTGTGTATCTACCGGTTATATGCATGTGCTTGTAAAAGGGACCTCGTTTGATGTTAAAGTGGATGTCGGAAATAAAAAAGTAGAGACCGTTTTGGTCACCGGAAAAATCGACTTGCTTGATATTGCCGGAAATAAAGTGCTGGATGTTTCCCCTGGTGAAAAAGTGACATATTATCAAAGTAAAAATGAGTATACCATGGAAGCTGTAGACTCGAATATTTATACAGCCTGGCGTTTGAATCAATTCGTTTTTGAAAATGCGACCTTACGTGAAATTGCAAACAAACTTTCTGTAAAATTTAATGTGAATATAAACATCGAATCTTCGATTCTTGCACAACGTAAATTCCGGTGTGTGATTAATGAAGACGAGAGTCTGCCTGACATCCTGAAACTCCTGACGTTTTTAGCACCAATACGATACCGGATAGAGGGAAAAGAAATCTTTATATATGAATAATTAAAAATGAATGCCTATGGAATAGAGAGAAGAGAGAAAACGTATTAGAAAATACGAAAAGAGAAATTATAACTGAAATTAATACTAATTTATAAATCACATATTATGAATAGCAAAGCATATATTGCGACATTAGTTTTATTGCTTGGTGTTGTTCCACCATCATTGGCTGTAAGTTATCCCCAGACTTATGTAAATTTAGAACTATCATTGAATAAAACGACAGTTGGTGTTTTAGTCGAACATATCAGAAAACAAACCGGATATGAATTTTCTTATGATGAGGCCTTATTGGATAAAGAAATAAGAGATATATCGGTTAACGTAAAAAACGAATCTATAGGAAATGTTCTGAACAGGGTTTTTAGTAATACCGGCATTAACTATAAGATTATAGATAACCGTATCTTTTTGAAAGATAATTCAAAATCGGAAAAAGAGAGCGTTGTGAATACCGTTTTAACGGTGACGCAGCAAGGGAAAAAAATATCAGGTACTATACTTGATGACTCCGGTATCCCCGTAATCGGGGCTAATATTATAGTGAAAGGTACAACGAATGGAACGGTAACCGATGCGGATGGAAGATTTCTGCTTGACAACATTCCGGAAGGTGCAATATTGGTAGTTTCTTATATTGGCTATTTGGATCAGGAAATACCTGTTTCCGGGAAGAGTGTGTTGAACGTCAATTTGAAAGAGGATACACAAAAACTCGATGAAGTCGTTGTTGTGGGATATGGAGTGCAAAAGAAGGCAAATCTGACAGGTTCGGTTTCAACGGTAAAATATGGCCAGGAACTAGAGAACAGGCCTATAACCGATCCTTCTCAAGCTTTATCCGGGAAAGTAACGGGAGTTTGGGTAAGTCAGAATTCAGGTGCGCCAGGTTCTGATGGAGCGACAATCAGGGTTCGTGGCTATGGTACGTTGAATAACACGGATCCATTGGTTCTTATAGACGGAGTGGAAGGACGAATGGCAGAATTGGCTCCTAATGATATTGCTTCTATTACTGTTTTGAAAGATGCCGCGTCTGCTGCTATTTACGGCTCGCGAGCTGCAAATGGTGTTGTTTTGATCGAGACAAAGAAGGGTTCGGGAGATAAAGTTTCTGTTAATTATACGGGATATTTCGGTATGCAGCAATTAGGAAGGAGTTATGATATCATTACGGATAGTCCGGAATATATGGAACTTTGGAATTCTGCATTTACTAACAGTGGCAGTAATCCTTTGTTTCCGGATGATGTAATCCAAGCTTTCCGTAATGGAAATGATCCTTATAAATACCCGAGTACGAATTATTTTGATGAAGTATTTCATAATTCGTTTACAACTCAACATAATTTATCGGCAACGATAGGCGGGAAAAAATCAAACAGTTATATATCGTTAGGTTATCTGAAAAATAACGGTATTGTGAAAAATACGGATTCGGAACGTTATAGCTTAACTGTAAATACGGAGGCGAAAGTGAATAACTGGCTGCGTTTGGGTGCAAGAGCTCGTTTGATGCGGAAAGTGACTAATCAGCCATATGATGGGATTGGACGTGTTATTTATATGATGGCAAACGGACATCCGTTTTCTACTCCCTATCTTCAGGATGGAAAAACATTTGGCGGAACGCAGGCTTTGTATCTTTCCGGAGATAAAGCCGGGCAGCCTATTGTAGATACTCGTAATCCTTTTCCTGATTTGTATAACGGGCAGAATCAATCTATTAATAATTTCATGAAAGGGAATGTCTATGCAACGATCGACTTTATGGAAGGATTGAGCTTGACAGCACAATATAGTGGCCAGTATAACAATAATAATCAAGATAAATATAATCAGCTTCATTATTGTTATACCGATCTCAATGGTTCTAATAAAAGTAAACCGTTGGATTTTCCTTCCACATTGAATGTTTATCGTAAAGTATCAGATGAGTTTTACTCCACATTTTTTGCCAATATTAATTTTAATAAAACCTTTGGCAATATACATGATGTGTCTGCCCTGCTTGGATATCAACAGGAAGCTTTAACCAAGCGGGTGACGGAAGCATCTAAAACTGATCCATCGAAGGGAGATTTACATCAGGTTAGTTCCGGAACAATGAATCCGGTCGCAACGGGAAACAAATATCAATGGCGTATGCTTTCTTATTTTGGGCGTATTAATTATGCCTTGATGGGAAAGTATCTTGCTGAAGTCAATTTAAGAGCGGATGCATCTTCCCGTTTTGCTAAAGGAAATCGTTGGGGCTATTTCCCTTCATTCTCTGCCGGATGGCGTTTAGGAGAAGAAGAGTTCATCAAAAAAATGGGTGTTTTTGATAACCTGAAAATCCGTGCTTCATGGGGAAAACTAGGAAATCAGAATATCGGCGATATTGCCAACCCTAGTAATGGTGACTATTTTCCTTATTTGACGGTGTTGACGCAGGATTATGAAAACAGCTATAATTTCAACAATACACTGGCTCCCGGAGCTGCTATTACGAGTTTGGTTGATCCGATGATCACCTGGGAGACAACCACAACTACAGATATAGGATTGGATTTGGGTTTTCTGAAAAATAAATTAAATATAGAAGTCGATTATTTCGTGAGGAAAACATCTGATATCATTGTGCAACTTCCTATCCCGACAGTATTAGGTGGATTGACGGCTCCTTTTGAAAATGTAGG
Source organism: Parabacteroides timonensis (assembly GCF_900128505.1). NCBI lineage: Bacteria > Pseudomonadati > Bacteroidota > Bacteroidia > Bacteroidales > Tannerellaceae > Parabacteroides > Parabacteroides timonensis. Next base: position 1,835,577 of record NZ_LT669941.1, on the reverse strand, counting down.
AGAAATGAAAAATACAGGTTTGGAGTTAAATGTCAACTGGCAGGATCAGATAGCTACTTCTGACTTCAGCTACAGTATAGGTGCTAATCTGACGTATGTGGATAATGAAGTGACCAAATTCAGAGGAGGGAAATCTCCTGATCAACTTTATCTGATCCGTGAAGGGTACTCTTATAAAACATTGTATGGTTTCATCCAGGAAGGTGTTTACCAGACAGACGAAGAAGCGCAGAAGCATATGTATGACAACGGATATGTGCCGACAGCCGGCGACTTGAAATATAAGGATGTGAATGGCGATGGCAAACTTGATTACAGGGATAAGGAGGAAATTGGAAATACGATACCTAAATTTACCTATGGTATCAATGGTAGCCTCTCTTGGAAAAACTTTGATTTGAATTTCCAGTTTGCGGGAATTGCCGGTGTGCATGGTTATTTTCAGAATGCCTGGACTGAACCATTAGGTATTTCCGGCGGTACGATTACGAAAAGATGGCGTAATGCATGGACAAAAGAAAATCCGTCCAATGAGTTGCCTCAAATAAAAGTAAATGATACTTGGAATAGACAGCAATCATCCTTTTGGGCTTGTAATATGTCGTGGTTTAAGTTGAAAAATATTCAGTTAGGATATACTTTGCCTACGGCTTTGGCAAATAAGATGTTTTTACAGAAATGTTATGTGTACGTAAATGCAACAGATGTATTTACTCTTGTAAGTAGTAAATATGAAGGATTTGATCCGGAAAGAGACACCTTTGCTGACGGGTATGGACATTATCCGATACCGCGTGTTTTTTCGATAGGTTTAAATCTCTCTTTTTAATGTTGAACGATTTTAATATAGAGAAATATGAAAAAAATAGCTACAATAATATTATCCTTCGTAACATTAGGGTTTAGCAGTTGTGAGAATTATTTGGATATCCTTCCGGATGATAAGATTACAAGTGAAACGTTTTGGACAACTCCCGAAGATGCGACTCTGGCCTTAAATGGAGTTTATAATGTCTTAAGGAATGATTATGTATATGGATATGGAGGAGGTGAAGATGCCTGTACCCCGAATGCTTATCAGTGGGCGCATTGGGAAGGGCAGCATATGCAGGTCGGTGATGGATCCATCTTTTCAGGTTCCGGGGCAATCGTTTCAGAGCGCTGGAAGTTTTGTTATCGTGGGATTTATCGGGCAAACTATTTCCTTGAAAATATCAATAAGATAGAAGGATTGGATGAAACTGAAAAAGAAACGATGCTGGGAGAAGTTTATTTCTTGCGTGGTGTTTTTTATAATTTGCTGGTCAGATCGTATGGTGGAGTTCCTCTTATTACACAAACACTTACTTCGGAAGAAGGGCGTAATGTAACGCGGGCTTCAGCAGAAGAAGTTTGGGGCCAAGTACATGCCGATTTTGATGAGGCGATTAAGCGGCTTCCGAAAGATGCTGTTGCGAACGGGCATGCTACGTTAGGAGCAGCATATGGAATGAAGATGAAGTCATATTTATATACCTCTCAGTGGGATAAGGTGTTGGAGTATTGTAATAAGATCGATGCTCTTGGAAAGTATAAATTATTCCCCTCTTACTATGGATTATTTCAGTATGAGAATGAAGGAAATAGCGAAACATTATTCTCCCTTTGCTTTATGGATGGTGCTTTCTCCCAAGGGAGTTCGTTTGACCGGCATTGGCAGCCTCAAAATTTGAAATATGGAATGGATGGTTCCAATTCAGTTGCTCCGACTCAATTATTAGTTGACGAATATGAAACATTGGACGGTTCCCCCGTAGATCCGTCTGATCCCTATAAGAATAGAGATCCTCGTTTGGATTTTACGGTTTTGCGTCCTGGTGCCTATTTCCAAGGGCAATTATATCCGGTTGAAATAAAGAACCATACAGGGCAAAAAGTGGGTTTCGGCATACGTAAATATACGATTGAGACGATGCAGGTGGTAGCAAATCAATCACCCCTCGACTTTATGATTTTACGTTATGGAGATGTACTACTTTGCAGAGCAGAAGCTATGATTGAGACAAATTCGAATATAGATGGTGCTATCGATTTGATCAACCGGATTCGTACGGAACGCGATGATGTCAAAATGCCTTTGATCAAGAAGGGATTAGGACAGGTTGAAGCTCGTAAAGTATTACGGCATGAGCGGCGAATTGAACTGGCTCTGGAGGGACAATTTTGGGATGATATAAAACGTTGGAATGCCGGTCCTGAATTTTATCCATGTAATGTGGTTGGTGGTTTAGGTGAATTGATAGAAGTAAAATTTCCCAATGGTTATGATTTGAATAAAAACAATTTGTTACCTATACCGGATAGTGAGATATCTTTAAATCCCGGTTTAACTCAAAATCCCGGGTATTAATTGAAAATAAAAGGAACTGTGCGAAAGTATTTGTTCGGCATTTGAGCTATCTTTGTAATAAGATAACTGATCATACAAATATTGACTCTGCTGATAATTGTATGAATATGTGTCGAATGAGGAATGAATAATGATAGCATAGTTCCTTTTAGTTGTTTTGACTCTATAAACTTAACTGATAAATGTATGAAAACTAAATTGTCATTATTGTTTTTTGTCTTGTTGTTTGTTTTTACAACGGCACAGGCCGTTGACAAAATCACGATCGGTGTGATCCAGTATGATCTGAGTGATGTCGATAAAAGCTTCAAAGACCTGCATGACCAGGGATTCGGTTCGTGCGAGATCAATTACCGGAAAAATACGCTGACGAAAGATTTTGCCGAAAAGGTAAAAGAAGCCTCAAAAAAACATGATATCAAGGTGACTACGCTAGTCGGTGTGCCTGGCAGTAAAAATGTATGGAACTTTCGGAAAGGACCGGCTACAATAGGTTTGGTTCCGGTGGAGGAACGAGTTGAAAAAATAAAAGTATATCATGAAATGATTGATTTTTGTGCAATGGCTGATATTCCGGCTATGCATTCTCATTTTGGTTTTATACCCGAAGATCCCTCTTCCGGACAATATAAGGATTTTATTAAGGTAATGCAGGATTTGGCAACTTATGCTAAAGAGCGTGATGTTATGATTTATTTTGAAACGGGACAGGAGACGCCAACTACCCTGATCCGTGCATTGAAAGATATAGGAACTGGAAATGTTTTTATCAATTGCGACTTGGCGAACTTGTTGATGTACGGAAAAGCAAATTCTTTGGATGCGGTGAAGCTGTTTGGTCCGTTAATCAAGGAATTTCATGCAAAAGACGGTAAATATCCGGATCCCAATAATCCATATGAGTTAGGTGCAGAAGTTCCTATTCCTACTGGTGATGTGGATTTTCCTGCTGTAATTGCCGAATTAAAGAAACAGGGTTTTCAGGGTGCTGTAACAATTGAATGTGAGTTAAATGGCTCCCAGCATGACTATGTCATAAAAACTCGTAAATATTTGCAAGAGTTATTGGATAAATAATATCTTTGTGAGACATTAGAAATGGCATTTGCTTTCTAATGTCTTTTTTTGACATGAAAAACGAAAATAATAGCTAATCATTTACATATATTAATCATACTATGAGAACAAACAGAAGGGACTTCCTTAAAACTCTGGGAGGTATTGCGGCCTTTACTATTGTGCCGCGCCACGTGCTTGGAAAAGGCTTTATTGCTCCAAGTGATCAGTTGACTAAAGGTATTATCGGAACTGGCGGTATGGGACGCGGACACGTGAACTATGCCGGAACACGCCTGGTCGCTGTGTGCGACGTCGACAAAAAACATCTTGAATTAGGAAAACAGCTGGTGAAGGACAAGATCGCAGCTTACCATGATTTCCGTGATCTGATTCTCGATCCAAACGTAGATATTGTGCATATAGCTACGCCTCCCCATTGGCATGGGATCATGTCGACGGAGGCCGCTAAAGCCGGGAAAGACATCTGGTGCGAGAAGCCGATGACCCGTACGATCGGCGAAGGCAAGCGCGTAATGGAGGCCGTTAAGCAGAACGGTCGTATGTTCCGCCTCAACACCTGGTTCCGTTTCGCCGACCCGTTCTATGGATTGGGTACACCGGTGAAGCCGTTGAAAAAACTGGTTCAGAGCGGAATGCTCGGTTGGCCGTTGAAGGTGACTATCAGTAAGCACACCGGTTTCGACTGGAAGTTCTACTGGGTGGGTAAAGAGTATCTCGAACCGCAATCCGTTCCTGCCGAACTCGACTACGATATGTGGTTAGGCCCGGCTCCTTACAAGCCTTACAACGCACACCGTGTGCATCAGACTTTCCGTGGTTACTGGGATTATGACGGTGGCGGACTGGGCGACATGGGCCAGCATTATATTGACCCCGTACAGTATTTCTTAGGAAAAGACCACACCAGCCCAGTGAAGGTGGAAGTAGATGCTCCACAGCAACACCCGGATGCAGTAGGAACCTGGCGTTCCATCACTTACACCTATGAAGACGGTTGTCAGATCATTCTTTGGGGTGGCGACTACGGAGATCCGAACACGCCTTATATTTCCGGTCCTAACGGCAACGTTTACAAGAACTTTGTGTGCGACATCCCCGACTGGGAGAAGAAACTGGCCGACTATCCGGAACCGGAACCACAGGTGACAGACTTTATCGAATGCGTCCGTACCCGCCAGCCGTTCGCCCTGAACGAGCAAAACGGTTTCCGCTCGTCGACAATCGTAAATATGGGGGCCGTTGCTCTTCGTCTGAACCGTACGCTGGAATTTGACCCTGTTAAACTTGAGTTTATTAATGATGAGGCCGCTAATCGTTTGCTGGATCAGCCGATGCGTGCTCCCTGGAACATTTAGTTAATTGAAAATTGAGAATTGACAATTGAAAATTAAAGAGAATAAAATGAGAAAAGCATATATATCGATTGCTAGCTTGCTGTTATTCGGCAGCGTATTGATGGCCCAGTCGCCGGCAAACCGTACCGCTAAAACAACTGCGGCAGATGTACTGGCCCAGATGCCTGCGGAGCAACAGGCTGAATACAATAAACTGATCAGCGACCTGAAAGGAACCGGTGAAGAGGGTGTCCTGATGTTGGTCAATATGATTAATGCCCCGGGCAAGGGAAGTAACGCCCAGGTAGATTACGCCCTGAGCGGCCTGACACATTATGTGATGGCTAAAGGCGAAGAAAGTGCCCGCCTGGCTACGGCCAATGCTTACCTGAAAGCACTTGACATGGTGAACGAACGCGAAACGAAAGCGTTCATTATCCGTCAGTTGCAGATACTTGGACAGGATGAATGTATCGATGCCCTGTCTTCTTACCTGAATGAAGAGAGCCTGAGCGGTCCGGCCTCCCGTGCCCTGGCTGCCATCGGAACCGAGAATGCCGGTAAGGCGTTGAAAGCGGCACTGATGCGCCGTATGGGAACTCCGAAAACTCAGAAAGATATTATTGTAGCCATCGGCGAAGCACAGGTGGAAGGTGCGGAAGATTTGCTGAAAGCCCTGTTGGGGGCAGGCGACGAGAACATGCAGAAAACAGTTTTGCATGCCCTGAGCCGCGTAGGAACGAAAGCCTCCATCAAGGAAATGTCGGAAGCTGCCGCCGCTGCCGGTTATACGATGACAAATACAAATGCCAACGAAGCCTACATCGCCCTGCTGAAACGTGTTGCAGCGCAAGGCGACGTGAAGGAAGTAGAGAAGGCCGCTAACGATTTGTTGAAGAAGGCAACCAAGGCTGGAAAGACACAGACCCGCGATGCTGCTTTGCAGATTCTGCTGTCGCTGAAGAAGGAAAACAGTACCAAGCTGTTGCTCTCGGCCCTGAAAGATACAGACAAGGAATACCGTAATGCGGCTCTCAATTATGCTTCGGGCTTTGCAGATAAAGATCTTTATATCGAAGTCATGAAGACAATGCAAAAGGCTAAACCGGAAGTGAAGGTGGATATCGTCAACTGGATCGGACGTGAAGCGAAATGCCCGACCAAGCATGACGTTATCAAGAATCTGGAACTGCGCTTCGACCTGACGGCCATGCAGGTATTGCTGGCTCAGTTGAAAAGTACGGACTTCGACGTAAAACAGGCAACGGTCTGGACTTTGGTGAAGATCGGAGACAAGCAGGCGATACCTGTACTTGCCGATCTGTTGACAAGCGATAATAAAGATATTATATTGTTGGGACAGGATGCCCTCGCTGCCTTTAAGGGAGATATCGACCAGGCTGTAGCTCGCGTGATCCCTTCCGCAACGGATGCGGGAAAGATTGCCGGGGCCGAATTGCTGGCCATGCGCAAAGCGACTTCTAACCTCACGACAGTACTCGAACTAATCAAATCAGGTTCTCCCGAAGTGAAGAAAGCTGCCTATATGGCTTTGAAGGATGTTGTTTCGGAAGGCGATCTGGTTAACCTTTGTGGTATGCTGGAAACTGCCGAAGCTTCCGCCGTTGCTCCGATACAGCAGGCTGTGATCTCTGCTATTTCTTCTATGTCTCCTGAAAAACAAATGGAAACAATTACCCGCCGTATGCTTCAGGCTGGCGACGATAAGAAGCACCTTTATTATATCGTTTTGGCCACAACCGGCGAAAAGGATGCATTGGCTACTATCGTCGACGGTTTCCATAAAGGAAAAGGCGATGACCGCGATGCAGCTTTCGAAGCATTGTTGAACTGGAAAGGTATCGAAGCGGCCGACGAATTGTATGCCATCTGCAAGGATACTTCTTCATCCGCTTATTTCGACCGGGCCCTGAAAGCCTATGTACAGCTTGTCTCTAATCCGGTCTTTACGGGCGAAAACCGTTTGTTGGGTCTGCGTAAAGCGATGGAAATAGCAAAGACAGATGAACAAAAAATTACGATCCTGCGTCAGATCGAACGGACTGGTACCTTCCTGGGTATGCTGTATGCCGGCGAATTCCTCAATCAGAAACCTGTTCAGCAGGCAGCGGCCAACGCGGTTATGAATATCGCTTTGGGAAATAAGGACTATACGGGAACCAATGTGCGTGACTTGCTTAACAAGGTTATGCAGGTGCTTGATAACCCGGATGCCGGTTATCAGAAGGAAGCCATCAAGAAACATCTGGCGGAAATGCCGCAGGGTGAAGGCTTTGTTTCCATCTTCAACGGCAAAGACCTGACTGGTTGGAAAGGTTTGGTTGAAAACCCGATCGCCCGTGCCAAGATGAAACCGGCTCAACTGGCGAAAGCTCAGGAAAAGGCGGATGAAAACATGCGTCGCGACTGGAAGGTTGAAAACGGAATGTTAGTGTTCGATGGTACCGGCTACGATAACCTGTGTACCGACAAACAATATGGTGACTTTGAAATGTATGTGGACTGGATGCTCGACCCGGCCGGCCCTGAGGCAGATGCTGGTATCTACCTGCGTGGAACTCCACAGGTACAGATTTGGGATACCGCTCGTGTAAACGTAGGTGCGCAGGTCGGTTCAGGAGGTTTGTACAATAACCAGACTAACGAAAGCAAACCTTCGAAGGTGGCAGACAACAAGCTGGGCGAATGGAACAGCTTCTATATCAAGATGGTTGGCGACCGTGTAACGGTTGTCCTCAACGGCGAAAAAGTGGTGGACGATGTGATCCTTGAAAACTATTGGGATCGTAAACAGCCTATCTTCCCGGTTGAACAACTGGAATTGCAGGCGCACGGAAGCAAGGTTTACTACCGTAATATATATGTAAAGGAATTGGAACGTCAGGAACCGTTCAAACTGTCTGCCGAGGAACAAAAAGAAGGTTTCAAGGTATTGTTTGATGGAACCAATATGCACCAGTGGACTGGTAATACGGTAGATTATACGATCGAAGACGGTTGTATCTCTATGATACCGAGCAAGAGTTATGGCGGAAACCTGTACACGAAGGATGAATTCGGTAACTTCGTTTACCGTTTCGAGTTCCAGCTGACTCCCGGTGCCAACAACGGTGTAGGTATCCGTACTCCGATGGAAGGCGATGCCGCTTACGTTGGTATGGAAATCCAGATTCTTGATTGTGAACATCCTATCTATAAGGATATTACCAAATATCAGCATCATGGTTCCGTTTACGGAATTATCCCGACGAATCCTGACCACCACAAGGCATTCAAGCCGGTTGGCGAATGGAACGAAGAAGAGATTGTGGCTAACGGAGATAACATCCGTGTAACGGTAAATGGCGTGGTTATCCTCGAAGGTAACATCCGTGATGCGGTGAAGAACGGGACTCCCGACGGCAAGGAGCATCCGGGATTGTTCAACAAAAAAGGACATATCGGCTTCCTGGGACATGGCTCTCCGGTGAAGTTCCGTAATATCCGTATCAAGGAATTGAAATAAGATTATATTCTTTTTGGGGAAAGCGGGGATCGATCTTATCGGTCTCCGCTTTTATTTTTAACACAAATCTTTGGAATCCCTTGAATATTAAAGTGATTAAAATTTGCTGATCTGGTTTATTATAACGTATTTTGTGCATGTTTAAGCGATGAGTGCAAATGGATATAGAGCAATATCAGTTATTGTTGGACAACGCCCAGGTTGGTTGGTGGGAGGTCGATTTTACCAAAGGGAATTATATATGTTCAGACTTTTTGGTAGGTCTGCTGGAGTTAAGTGACAGAGAAATCCCGATTCCGGATTTTCTGGCCTTGATTCGTGAAGATTACAGGAGCAGGATTGCCAGTGAGTTTGCTTTCTTTAAAGAAATAGGTATCTATGAACAGGTGTTTCCCCTTAAAACCTGTTACGGATTTAAATTCGTCCGTTCGAAAATATGTAAGCGTGAGATCGCTCCCGACGGGAAGATAAGTGTGTTGGGTATCTTGCAGCTACTTCCTTATAATGAAGATGGGGATAAGCTACACGTAAACAATCAGGAAGATAATTTGCTCAGGCATTTGGGAAGCCTCTCGCGTTCGCTACACTCTTTTATTCAAACGAGTGATTTGCCTAAATCGATCCATCTGGTCCTTTCGGAGATATTGTATTCGATTGGAGCTAAGGGGCGTGCCTGCATAATGGAGTATAATAACAGCCAGCAGACACTGAGTTGCACTTATGAAGTATGTAGTGAGGGAGTAACCTCTGTCCGCTCGTCTCTACAGGAGATACCTGTGTCGACATTACCCTGGTCCACAAAGAAAATACAAAATTTCTATCCGGTACTGATTAACCATCTGGATGAATTGCCCCCTGAAGCTGCCGAAGAAAAACGTTACTTGCAGCTTAGAGGATCGCTTTCCCTGATATTGGTTCCTTTAGTCATAAAGAATAAGGCCTGGGGATATATCGGAATTGATATTATGGACCGGAATCGTATCTGGAGTCTGGAAGATTATCAATGGTTTTCATCCATTGCCAACATTATCAGCATCATAACTAAAATGGCAAGGATCAATGAGGCACTCGATCGGGGTGAGAAGCTGTTGCGTAATATCTATACCAACATACCTGTCGGGATAGAACTCTATGATAAAGACGGTTACCTTGTCGATATAAATAAAAAGGATATAGAGATCTTTGGCCTGAAATCTAAAAAAGATGTTCTGGGCATCAATATCTTTGAGAATCCCGTTGTGCCGGAAGATGTTTTGGATAAGATGCGGAAAAAGAAAGCTGTTTCCTTCCGCTTGAGTTATCCGTTCACAAAGGTAGTATCCAATAATTACTATCCGACCCGTAAACTGGGAGTAATCGACTTGCTTTCAAAAGTGTGTATGCTCTATGATAATAAAGGCGAACTGATAAACTATTTATTCATAAATCTGGATAACACGGATAAAACAATAGCCTACAATCGTATAGAGGAGTTTGAGTATTTCTTTACGTTGGTGAGCCGTTTTGCCAAAGTAGGATATGCTAAATATGATTTGTTGACCTGCGATGGCTATGCCATTAGCCAGTGGTATCAAAATCTCGGAGAGAAAGACGGCACACCTCTGCCGAAGATTGTCGGTGTATATGAAGCCGTACATCCGGATGATCGCAACATAATATTAGACTTTTTTGAAAAAGTAAAAAAAGGATTGGCTACCAGTATACGCAAGGAACTGCGTGTTCGTGCAGAAGATGGTTGGAAGTGGATACGTGTAAATATCATGCATAACTTTCAATCCAGCGAACCGGATAAGTTGGAAATTATTTGTGTTAATTACGATATCACGGAACTGAAGGAAACCGAACTGCAAAGAGAGAAGGCGGAAGAGCTCGACCGTTTGAAATCTGCCTTCCTGGCAAATATGAGTCATGAAATTCGGACGCCTCTGAATGCTATCGTCGGCTTTTCCACCTTGCTGGTAGATACGGAAGATAAAGAGGAACAGCTGCAGTTTGTGAATATCATCCAAAAGAATAATGAGCTTTTACTCCAGTTGATCTCGGATATTCTGGATCTGGCAAAGATTGAAGCCAATACGATCGAATTCAAACCGGTAGATATCTCTTTGAAAGAGTTTCTGGAAGAAATAGTTCGCTCGATGAGTATAAAAGTAGGGGAAGGTGTAGCACTTTGTTGTTCTCCGGATCTGGAGCCCTGTATATTTAACTTCGATCATACCCGGTTGAATCAGTTGTTTGCCAACTTCATAAATAATGCGATTAAATACACGGAGCAGGGTGCGATCACGTTAGGATACGAAATCCGTCCCGATGAAATAGAGTTTACGGTGACAGATACCGGAGTCGGGATGAAGGAAGAAGTGCGTGCACATGTGTTCGATCGTTTCTATAAAGGAAATGAATTCAAACAAGGAACAGGCCTGGGGCTTTCTATTTGTAAAAGTATTGTGGAACAGATGAAGGGAAAGATCGGGGTAAGATCAGAGATCGGTATAGGTTCCTGTTTCTGGTTCTGCTTACCCCGTTAGTTCTTATTCTTTTTCTCCGTATGCCAGGTCGCCGGCGTCTCCCAGTCCGGGAATGATATAGGAGTGATCGTCCAGCTCGTCATCGAGGGCGGCGATCCAGATGGTCGTTTTATCATCCGGCATTTTCCTTTGCAGGTATTCGATAGCCTGCTTGCTGGCGATGATGGAAGCCACATGGATGTGTGACGGATGTCCCTTTGTCAACAAGGCTTCGTAAGCCAGTTCCATCGAACTACCCGTAGCTAGCATCGGATCGGTGATGATCAGGGTTTTCTCTGTTAATCTCGGGGAAGCAATATATTCTATATGGATGTCGAAGTTCAGGCGATCCTTGTATTTCCGGTAAGCAGATACGAACGCGTTCTCCGCATAATCAAGATAACTCAGGAATCCCTGGTGATAAGGGAGGCCTGCACGTAGGATGGTGCTGATTACGACCCGATCGTCGGGAGTATTCATAGGGGCGATTCCGAGTGGAGATAGGATATCTTTTTGGCTGTAAGAAAAATCTTTACTGATTTCGTAAGCCATAATTTCGCCTATCCGTTCGATGTTTCTGCGGAAACGAAGACTGTCTTTCTGAATATTTACATCCCGTAATTCAGAAACGAACCTATTTAATATGGAGTTTGATTCTCCCAGATTAACTATTTTCATGTGAATGTTTTGTATATGCCGGACATTTATTTTTTTCGGAGTCGAAATTATATATAATTAGAGCATCATACAAATGTTTGTTGATAAAATCCAGAGGTAGGCACAAAGTTTCGTATTCCGAAACAAAATGGGATGTTCGGATTTGAATATTGCGAAAAAAGAAGTGGGGATATGTATTCGGTTGTTTAATTAGAACCGAGCTGCTTGGGTATACTTTAAAATCACCTCGAAATACTAAAATACTATATGTATTTTTGCACAAGTGATATAATAAGAGAAAAGGAGGTGAAAAAAACTTCCCCCATGCATAAGGCATGAAGGAAGTTATAAAAACAAATCATATTATTTTTTCTCGCCAGTGCCGTTCATCGCTTCCAGCAAGAATTTACCGGGTTTGAACTTTACCGTTGTTCTGGCTGGAATCTGTACCGGAGTACCAGTTTTTGGATTACGAGCCAGGCGACTTGTTTGAGGTCTAGGTATCAGTGTACCAAAACCAATAAGAGTAATTTCCTCTTTTTGTGACATTTTTTCGGTTACGATCTCGATGTAAGCATCCAATACTTTTTTTGCTTTCTGTTTCTGTAACCCTGCCTTATCTGCTAAGGCCTCGATAAGTTCTGCTTTGTTCATGAGTGTTTCTTTTTAATGATTATATACATTGCAAATGTAAGCCATACTATCTTTTAAATGGTGTCTTTTTGCAGACAAGAAAAATGGCGTTCATTTCTTATTAAACAATAGCTGCAGGCTTTTGTTACGATTAGAGAAACAAAAAACGTTAATTAGTATCTGTTTGCGGTAATCGAAACAAAAACAAGGCCTTATGCCATTTGGATACACTGGACTGGTAATTTTTTTATGAAAAACATGAGTAGAAACAGTAAAAAACAACACACTAATAGTTATGAAAGATGCATTGAATAACGGGCTTATAAAAGCCATGAGGGAACATCTCCCGGAAGAGACAAATTTGGCTAACTATATTATGGATATAATATCTATAGGAAAGGAAGCTGTATACCGTCGGTTGCGTGGAGAAGTTCCGTTTACTTTTTATGAGGTATCATTATTGTCCCAGAGTCTGGGTATTTCGTTGGATCAGATTGTCGGGACCAACCGGGCGGAAGGGGCCATCTTTAATCTGAATGTGGCTGACGGAGTGAGCCATATCGACAACTACCATGATATCATCAAACGCTATCTTAAGCTGTTCACCTTTATCAAAGATGATCCGAAGTCGATGGTCAGCACGGCGTGCAACATTATTCCGTACACGCTCTACTCGCCGTTCGAGCGTATAACAAAGTTCCGCCTGTGCAGATGGTTGCATCAGAATAACGGAATGAAGATGACGGGAAGCATGGAAGATGTCGTGGTTCCGGAGAAGGTGCTGGAGTCGCAGCGAAAGTTGGCACAGGAGATACGCCAGGTGCCGGTGACATATACTATTTTGGATAACAACCTTGTACAGTCGTTTGTGCGGGAGGTAAAATATTTTGCCGGGCTGAATATGCTGTCGGATGACGACATCGAAGTGATGAAGAACGAACTTCACCGCCTGTTGGATGACCTGGAGCATGTAGCATCCTCCGGCGAATTCTCCAACGGGAAACAATCTTACCTCTATTTGTCGAACATCAATTTTGAAGCGACTTATAGCTTTATCGAGAAAGGCAGTTTCCAGTTGTCGATGTACCGCCTGTATGCGATCAATTATATGGATTCGCAGCACCCGGAAATATGCCGTGCGCAGAAAGAGTGGATACAGTCTTTGAAACGATATTCCACACTGATTTCACAAAGCGGAGAGATACAACGGATGATTTATTTTACGAAACAAAGAGAGATAGTAGACACATTGTAAAAACAGAAAATATTTATACTATATATATAATGTAGGCATATACCTATAATATATGGTGCTTGGCGTCTCCTTCCGGCATACTGCAACGTCCCTTTTGGGTATAATGTTGGGTCGGGGGGAGACGTGTAATTTTCGATTTTGCATTCTGAATTCCCGATTTTATAACTACTTTTGTCCTGCAATAAATAAACAGAGAGATTATGAGGATAGAAGAAAATTACTCGTTGGAAAAGCATAACACTTTCCATTTGCCGGTCAAAACGCGTTGGTTCATGGAGTATGCGGATGAAGAGGAGTTGGGACGTATTTTACATGATGAGTATTTCCAGGAGTGTTTGTCGTTACACATAGGAAGTGGGAGTAATCTGTTATTTATAAACGACTTCAACGGGATCATCCTGCACTCGGCCATAAAAGGGATCACCCTGGTGAAGGAAACGGACGATCATGCCTACCTGCGCGTAGGAGCCGCCGAACAGTGGGACGACGTAGTGGCCTACGCCGTGTCGAAAGGGTGGGGAGGTATCGAGAACCTGTCGCTTATACCCGGCGAGGCCGGTGCTGCCGCTATCCAGAACATTGGCGCTTACGGTGTGGAAATCAAAGACGTGATCGAAAACGTGGAGACATACAACCAGCTGACATTCGCAAAGCATACCTTCACAAATGCCGAATGCCAGTACGGTTACCGCAACAGCTATTTCAAAAACGAACATAACGATCCGCACATTGTTACTTACGTAACACTGCGGTTGGATAAACACCCCCGCCTCTCCGTCAACTACGGAAACCTGAAGGAGGAACTGGCTCATTATCCGGAGATCACACCGGCAACCATCCGGGAAGCCGTCGTCAAGATCCGTCGGGAGAAACTTCCCGACCCTGAGAAGCTGGGCAATGCCGGCAGTTTCTTCATGAACCCCGTTATTGCTGCCGCACAGTTCGAGAAACTGAAGGCGCAGTATCCGGAAATACCGTCGTACGCTGCCGGTGAAGGCAAGGTGAAAGTACCTGCCGGCTGGCTGATCGAGCAATGCGGGTTTAAAGGTAAGTCGCACGGGTCGGTAGGGGTTTACGAGAAACAGGCGCTTGTCCTGGTCAACCTGGGAGAGGCCAGGGGACACGAGATCGCGCTGGTGGCCGAAAGTATCCGTGCCGCCGTAAAAGATCGTTTCGGCATAGAGATCATGCCGGAGGTTAAATATGTAGGATAATGAAAATTACTTTTTTGGGGACGGGGACTTCAACCGGGGTTCCCGAGATAGGTTGCCAGTGCGAAGTCTGTACGAGTAAAGACCCCCGCGACTGGCGTCTGCGCACTTCGGTGCTGGTGGAGACGGAAGGAAAACGCATTTTGCTGGACTGTGGCCCAGACTTCCGTTGGCAGATGATAACAAGTAGGACGTACCATCTGGACGCCGTTTTGATCTCGCACGAGCATTATGACCATGTAGGGGGGCTGGACGATCTGCGTCCTTTCTGCCGCGAAAAGGGAGTCGATATTTATGCTGAAGACTCCGTGGCCGAAGCCATCGAGACACGTATCCCTTACGTCTTCCGCAAACATAAGTACCCGGGCGTCCCAAACCTGGAGATGCACCGGATCGGCACTGCGCCCTTCGTGGCTGCCGGACTGACGATTGTTCCTATCCGCGTGATGCATGGCAGCCTGCCCATCCTGGGCTACCGGATCGGAAATATGGCCTATCTGACCGATCTGAAATCACTTCCGGAAGAGGAATATGCCAAGTTGGAAGGGTTGGATGTCCTGATTATAGCAGCGTTGCGACGGGGAGAGCATCCCACGCACGAGAGTCTGGAGCAGGCTTTGGCCAACGTCGAGCGTATCCGGCCGAAAGAAGCCTACCTGATCCATATGAGTCACCGGATCGGACTACATGCCGAAATAGAAAAAGAATTACCCCCACATGTGCATTTTGCGTATGATGGGCTGAGCGTTTTCAGTTGACAGTTGACAGATGACAGTTGACAGTTGGAAGAGACGGAACAGCGACTATGAGTAATTCATATCTGTCAACTGTCAACTATCAACTGTCAACTAGAAAGTGCATCCCGTATAAAACACTTTTCCGTCCTCCTCATAGCTCTGGCTGGAGATATGGAGTTGGGGGAAACGCTGTTCGAGCCGTAGCGAGAGCGTATCGGCGACGGTGCGGTAGAGCGTGTCGGCCGGGGCGAGATAAGGCAGGCTGCTGAAATAACAGATGCTGCCTTCGCTTTCGAACAGGTCGGCTCCGAGCCATCTGTCGCTTATCTTCCAAAGGGTAGAGTCGCCCGTCCTGACATAGAGGTTGAGTTTTTCGGACTGTATCATGAGGTTGAGCGGCGCGTTTTTGTCGAGGGTCTTGCGCAGTTTCACCTGCTCTTTCTGCAAGTAGTTCTTCTGATTCTTTTGTATGTCGGCCACCTCTTCGAGCAGTTTTTTGCTGTAACTGGCTACCCAGATACCGTTGTACTGATAATATCCGAAAAAGCGATTGTCGGTATCCGGAAAATAAATGAACGTAATCTCCCCTTTGGTCTGCTTTTGGGGCGCAAATGAGGCGAAGGTACTGCTCAGTATTTCGCTCTCGATGTGACTTACTGTATTTTTGTCGGCTTTAGCATACATCACCACCCCTTGCGTGTGAAATGAGAGTTGCAGGGCGGAAAGCTCCTTGTTCTTCCTGATGATAGACAGGAATATCTCCGGAATCTCCGATGCGAAGGCTTGATATACAGGCTTCTTGGATAGTATCATGCTCACAAAGACAGCCGGGCGGTTCACGGTCAGGATGGCTTCGGGCGACGGAGCGGTCAGGGTATAGAGATCCGTTTGCGCCACGTTTATACCCTCTTTCATGTCACCGAAAAAGTAATAGACTGCCGACAGTGTAGCGAGAGCAGTTAGAATAAAAATTACTATTTCCCGCCTATGGTCTTTCATGTTTTACGTTTTTGTCGTCAGGAAATGCTTGCACCAGGGCTTGAGGCCGCATTCTTCGCATTTGGGTTTCCGGGCGATGCAGGTGTAACGTCCGTGAAGGATGAGCCAGTGGTGGGCGATCGGGATCATTTTCTCGGGTATATGTTTCACCAGTTCGCGTTCCGTCTCGAGCGGAGTCTTGCTGTTGTTGGTCAGTCCGATGCGGTTGGCTACGCGGAACACGTGGGTGTCTACCGCCATGGCCGGCTTGTTGTAGACGACAGAGGCGATCACGTTGGCCGTTTTGCGTCCCACGCCGGGCAGTTTCTGCAACTCGTCGATCTCGGAGGGCACCACGCCTGCGAAGTCGGAGATCAGCATCCGGGCCATTCCGACCAGGTGTTTCGCTTTGTTGTTGGGGTAGGAGACGCTACGGATATATTCGAAGATGACCTCGGGTGTGGAGGCCGCCATCACCTCAGCGGTGGGAAAATCCTCGAATAGGGCCGGGGTTATCATATTGACCCGCTTGTCGGTGCACTGGGCGGACAAGATCACGGCAATAAGCAACTGGTAGGGGTCGTCGTAGTGCAACTCCGTTTCTGCAACCGGCACGTTTTCGTTGAACCAGTTGAGTACACCTTTATATCGTTCCTCTTTACGCATACTTTATTTCAATAAAGATAATGTATTTTTTCCAAGCAGCAAACCCAAAAAGACGGCAAGTAGTCCTAAGATATTGCTAGCCAGTATATTCAGTATTGCAAGTTTATATTCGCCGGTTTTCATCAGCGACATTGTATCGAGTGCGAACGACGAAAATGTGGTAAATCCGCCGAAAAGTCCGGTGAAGAGAAAAGCTCTTGCGTTGAGCGACAGGTTGTGATATTCGGCCAGGCTCCAGCAAAATCCGATAAGGAAGGAACCGATCACGTTAACGGAAAGTATCCCGAAGGGAAAGGAGTGCAGCATCGTTCGTTGCACCCACATGGAAACTCCATAGCGTAGTGCCGATCCGATTGCGCCTCCTGCAATTAAAAATAAAACCTTTATCATATTATCCTCCTTTGTGTGTTTCCCCCGGGCTGGTTAAAGGCCCGGGGAAGATGGTAAATGATTTAGGTTTCCAATTTAATTGGCTGATTCAAATTGTTTCAGGAAACGAACATCGTTCTCTGAGAACATTCTTAGGTCTTTTACTTGGTATTTCAGGTTTGTAATACGTTCGATACCCATTCCCAGGGCGTAGCCGGTATATACTTTACTGTCGATACCGCAACTTTCCAAAACATTCGGGTCTACCATACCGCATCCCAGGATTTCCACCCAGCCGGTATGTTTGCAGAATGCGCATCCTTTGCCTCCGCAGAGGTTGCAGGAAATATCCATTTCCGCCGACGGTTCAGTGAAGGGGAAGTAGGAGGGACGCAGACGTATTTTCGTTTCCGGGCCGAACATTTCTTTTGCAAAGAAGAGCAGGGCCTGTTTCAGGTCGGCAAACGACACGTTCTTGTCGACATACAGGGCTTCCACCTGGTGGAAGAAGCAGTGTGCGCGGTAAGAGATCGCCTCGTTGCGGTACACGCGTCCCGGGCAGATGATGCGGATAGGAGGTTGCTGTGTCTCCATCACGCGGGTCTGTACGGATGAGGTGTGCGTACGCAATAGCACGTCCGGATTATGTTGTATGAAGAACGTGTCCTGCATATCGCGTGCAGGATGGTCTTCGGCAAAATTCAATGATGAGAATACATGCCAGTCGTCTTCAATTTCGGGGCCTTCTGCGATGCTGAAGCCCAGACGTCCGAAGATGTCGCATATTTCCTTTTTAACAAGAGAAAGCGGGTGGCGTGTTCCCAGTTCAACCGGATAAGCGGTACGGGTCAGGTCGATGTCGTCGTTGCCCGTCTGCACGTTATCGAAACTCTCTTTCAGTTCGTTGATCTTATTCTGAGTCGTTTCTTTCAGTTGGTTGAGGAACTGTCCTACTTCACGCTTCTGATCGGCCGCCACGTTGCGGAAATCATTCATCAGCGCGGATACTTCTCCTTTTTTGCTGAGGTATTTGATGCGTAAAGCTTCCAGCTCTTCGGCATTTGCTGCCTTCATGTTCTCCACTTCTTGTAGCAGAGCCTTGATTTTATTGATCATTTCTAATCATATTTGTTTTCGTCGTGCAAATTTACTCCTTTCTTTTGGATACTGCAACCGATTGCAGCAGGTTTTTTATTAAAAACGCTGTCTGGGTCTTGTTTCCGGTCAGAAATTGTAGGCCAGGCCCACGCCCAGTATCTCTTTGAACTGTACTTTTGCGCCGTGTTTCGTACCGTTGTCGTCGAAGGTCTTGACGTCGTTGTCGTATTTCAGCGTCGTGTTGAGCGTTGCCGAGAGGAATTTGTTGATCTTCATGCTGATGAGCATATCCCAGTTGACGTCGATGTTGCCGAACTGGTTGCTGTAAGGCGTGAAGAAGTCGGCCGTCGTGATGAGGCTGACGTTTTCCATCAGGGGCATTTCGGCACGTGCCTTGAGGTAGGCGCCGCATTCGATCTTGAAACGGTCGCCCGGATCGACTCCGAAGGCTCCGATTTCGGACAGGTAATCGTCCTCAACAAACGTCATCTTGGCGGATACGGGCGAGAGGTAGACCGAATAGTTGCTCTTCGGGCGGTATTCCATACCCAGCGAGATGTTGGAGTAGGCCGGTGCGAAGAAGTTGGAGATGTAATGTTCCTTGTCCGGGTAGTTGTAGCCTTTGGCGAACTGGGTGTTGATGTCGCCCATGAGGGTGTAGTACCAGACATTGTTGGTCGAGTAGCCGAGCTGGGTGGAGAGTCCGATCTTGTCGGTGCTCTTGCGCATGCCCTGCGATTTGGTTTTCGTCAACCCGTAGTCGAGTACGAGGTTGGTCACCCAGAGCCAGTTGCCGCTTTTGTGCGTCAGCGAGCCGTTGAGGTAGGCGTTTCCGGCTACGGAGTTTTCGCCGCCGGCCGACCAGTTGGTCATGGCTGTTTGCGACAGGTTGAGGCCTGACACGCCTTTTAACACATATTTTCCTTCCTCATAGCCTTTGTCGTCGGTCTGGCTGTACACAGCGGTAGCCAGCACGGCGAATAATATCATTAAGTATGTACGTTTCATTTTCTTCTTCTTTTTGTTGTTTTTATTTGAGGGGCGCCCTATTTATAAAACAGGTATGGTTATATTTTGTTTATCCTCACGAATATTTTGATTTGATTCTGCTTCGGGGCGGGCGCAGAAGGGTACATCCTTTTTTGTAAGAGGATGCATGCTTTCGGGGAAAAGGGTGCGACGTTTCCGTCGGGAGGGTGCGTGCTTTGCCGGCGGTCAGTTCAATAAGACCATGAGCAGCGGCATATAGTCTTTCAACTCTACCCGCAGGATTTTGAGCGCCTGTGAGATACGATAGGCCACGGTCTTGGGCGAAACGCCGGTTCTCTCCGCGATCTCGTTGTAGGTAAGGTTGTCGAAACGGTTCATTTCGAAGGCCTTTCTATAATCATCCGGGAGCTCCCGGATCGCCTTGGCAGCCAAGGCGATCAATTCGTTCTCTATGTAAAAGTCGGGATCTTCGAACTGGTTTTCGAATTTGGCGTAAAGCTTTTCATGTACCCGCTGGCGGATCTGGTTGTGGGAGATGTGATTCAGGCATTTGTTCTTCACCATCATAAAGAGTAAGGATTTGATGGAGAGTTCGGGAACCAGCGAGGCATGGTTCTCCCAGAGCCACATCATTACCTCCTGTACGATTTCTTCTATTTCCGTTTCGGCTACGTATTGGGATGCGAAGGCACACAGCCCCCGGTAGTATTGCTTGTAGACTGTGTCGAAGGCATTGTCGTTGCCCGCTTTCAATAGATGTAAGGTCAGTTCATTTTCCGTATTCACAGTATTTAGTTTTTTTGTTCCCTACAAACATAATCAATTATTTCTTGATTGAAGAGACAAAGCCCGGAATTTTTTATTTATTCTGGGCTTTGAAATTTAATAAGAGGCTGTTATTTCGCTTTCTTTCCCTGGTTGGCGACAGCTTCCATCAGCTTTTTGATTTCTTCGGGGTCGCCGAGGAAATAATCCTTCACGAGGTTCAGGTCGTCATCAAACTCAAGCACGTAAGGCACGGCGGTGGGAAGGTTCAGGTGAACGATGTCCTCGTCCGGGATATTGCGTACATATTTAATGATACCTCTCAGGCTGTTTCCGTGGGCCGTCACCAGGATCTGGTCGGAAGTCTTCAACGAAGGGAAGATTACCTCTTTCCAGTAGGGGAGGATGCGGTCGACGGTATCTTTCAGCGATTCCGTGCGCGGCAGCTCTTTGTCGGGCACCTCCTTGTAACGGATCTCGAAACGTGGGTTACGCGGGTCGTCCTCTTTCAGGGCATGTGGGGCCACATCGTAGCTTCTGCGCCAGATCAATACCTGTTCGTCGCCATATCTCTCGGCCGTCTCGCTTTTGTTGAGGCCCTGCAATGCGCCGTAATGCTTCTCGTTCAGACGCCAGCTTTTCTCCACCGGTATCCAGTCCTGGTCCATCCGGTCGAGTACATTATTTAATGTCTTGACAGCACGCTTTAAATAAGATGTATAGGCTTTGTCGAAAACGAAGCCCTCTTTGCGTAATAAATCACCGGCTTTGCAGGCTTCCTCTATTCCTTTTTCAGTCAGATCTACGTCGGTCCATCCCGTAAAACGGTTCTCTTTGTTCCAGGCGCTTTCGCCGTGGCGGAGCAAAACAATCTTTTTCATATTCTTTTTTATTAATGGTAACTCTCTGTGTATCTACATAACAAGTCGGATCTCGGAAAAGATTTTGAATTTTTTCTTAAAAAAGTTACATTTCTGTTTAGTACATTCTTTGTCTGAATTGTATTAATAATAGAAGCAGAAGAATATGGAAACAATTAACGAAGACATATTATTACAGTACATAGACGGAACCCTACCGGCTAGCGGTGTGACGGCTGTCGAAGAGTGGCAGGCTGCTTCTCCTGAGAATGCCAGGCTCCTGGAACAACTTTATTTCACCCACGAAGTGGTAAAACGCGTACGGGTGATGCAGTCGGTCGACCCCGACCAGGCCTTGCTGCGTTTCAAATCTCAGGTTCAGGTACTAAATAAGAAGGCGCGTCTGCATCGGGTTATTTCAATTTTGCAGCGGACGGCAGCCATTCTATTTTTCCCGATATTAGTTTTATCTGCATACCTATGGGTGCAGGGAGGCAAAGAAGAGGTGCGCATGGTTGAAGTGCGCACCAACCCGGGAGTCGTCTCCGCTTTCGACCTGCCGGACGGTTCGCAAGTATGGTTGAATGCGGCCAGCTCGTTGAAGTACCCGTCTGAGTTCGTGGCTGGCAACCGCCGGGTCGTTCTCGAAGGACAAGGTTATTTCAAAGTGACGCACGACGCAAAGAAACCGTTTATCGTACAGGCCGGTTCCGAATATGCGGTGGAAGTGCTCGGAACAACTTTCAATGTCGCAGCCTACGCCGATGAAGATAAAATCGAAACGACTCTGGTCGAAGGGTCGGTCAAAGTATCGGTACATTCGCTTGGCGGACAGGACGTTTCCCGTAAGATAAAACCGAACGAAAAGGCAACCTTTACGAAAACTACCGGCCAGTTAGACGTCGCAACGGTGAATACCGACCACGAAACGGCCTGGAAAGACGGGACAATCGTCTTCCGCAATCATCCGATGGATGAGGTGCTGAAAGTGTTGAGCAGGCATTACCACGTGAGATTCATGGTCAAAGACTCGACGGCTCTCCATTCGATCATTACGGCGAGGTTTAAAGATGAACAACTACCTCAGGTGATGGAATACCTCCAACTTGCCTCCGGCATAAAATATAAGATACAGAAAACACCCGTTACTTCCGGTCAAACGCCTGAAATACCGATAATTGAAATAACAAAATAGATAACTAGTATTAATTCTAAAACGATATGATTGCCTATGAAACAGACTTAGGAATAAGACCTTCATGTGCTGTCTCCAAACGAACAGCGTTAATTTTCTATTGTTTAATTTATTAAAAATCACAAAGTTATGATACACACATTGTGCATGCTTTGTAACCCTAAATAAAAATGATATGAGATACTCTTTATTTAAGAACTACTCAGAATTAAGAAAATTACTGGGTATTATCGTGGCACTGGTTGCATGTTGTAACCTGAGTGCTCAACAGATTTCCGGTGTAGTGACGGACACGAATGATGGATTCGGACTTCCCGGCGTAAGTGTTTTGGTACCCGGTACCACAGTTGGTACAATCACCGATGTAGATGGTAACTATACTCTTGATGTAGAAGGTGGAAAAGAACTGCAATTCAGTTATATAGGATACGCAACCGTTACGGTGGCGATCAACGGAAAGACTAAAATCGATGTACAATTAAGCGAAGACACACAAAATATTGAGGAGGTAGTGGTTACCGCCTTGGGTATCAAGCGCGAAAAGAAAGCGTTGGGATATTCGATGCAGGAGCTGAAAGGGGAATCACTCACCCAGACGCGCGACGCCAACGTAGCCAACGCATTGGCCGGTAAAGTGGCCGGTTTGCAGATCAAACAGAATGGTACCGGTGTAGGTGGTTCTACCCGTATCGTGATCCGTGGTAACAACTCTATCGCGGGCAACAACCAGCCGTTGGTTGTAGTCGACGGTGTGCCTATCGACAACTTCAGCGGTGGTACCGACGATTTCTACGGTAACGGTAATGTGGATAAAGGTTCCGGTATGTCGGATATCTCGCCCGACGATATCGAGAGCATGTCTGTCCTGAAAGGTCCGGCCGCAGCCGCTTTGTATGGTAGCCGTGCCGGTAACGGAGTTGTGATGATTACAACTAAAAAAGGCTCACAGTCGAAAGGGGTAGGCGTAAACTACAATTTGAACTTTACGGCTGAAGACCCGATGCAAACTCCGACTTTCCAGAACGTATACGGACAAGGCGCTGCCGGTGTATATAATAATAATGTATACGGAAGCTGGGGTCCGAAGATGGACGGATCGACAAAAGATATGGCTTTAGGTTCGTTCGGTTATGCCGCTCGCGACAACAATTTGTATAAAGACTTCCTGCGTACCGGTACTTCCTGGACGAACAGTGTCGATATCAGCAAGAGCTCTGAAGATATTACCTTCCGTGCAGGTGTGACCCGCCTCGACAACAAAGGTGTAGTTCCTAACAGCGGCCTCGACCGTACCTCTATCAATTTGCGTTCAACGGTTAAATTGGCCAAATGGTTATCTGCCGACATGAAAGTAAACTATATCAACCAGCATACCAACAACCGTATCAAGTTGGCTACCGACCCCGACAACATCTTCCTGAATTACCTGAGCATGCCGCGTAGTGTGGGTTTCTCTGATTATTCTGGTTATGAAGCCAACAACTGGAAACGTGCCGATGGTTCTGCTGCCGGTTTCCTGATCGACCATAAGACAAATGCTGAGAGTCCTTTCTGGTCTGCCTATCGTATGACCAACAGCGATAAGAAAGACCGTTTGATCGGCTTCGCTGCTTTGGACTTTACGTTCACCGACTGGTTGAGCTTGAAGCTGCGTTCAGGTATGGATAACTACACCGTTCAGTATGAATGGGTTCGTGGAACAGGTACACCGTACTGGGAAACTAACGGTAGTATGCAGGCCAAATCAGAAAAATTTAACGAAATCAACTCCGACTTCCTGTTGACAGCCAAAGGTAACTGGGATCGTTTCGGTATCGTGGGTACAGTAGGTGGTAACATCATGTATCGCTCTACCGCTCTTTATACCGAGAACTCCGGCGAGTTCATCATCCCTGATTTCCACGCTATCGCAAACGGTAAGACACATGGTGGCGAGTATGAAAAGACACGCAAGCAGATCAATTCTATCTACGCAACGACTTCTATGTCATGGGACGATTACCTGTACCTGGACTTGACAGCCCGTAACGACTGGTCGTCTACCTTGCCTAAGGACAATGCTTCTTACTTTTACCCGTCAGTGGGTGCAAGCTGGATCTTTACACAGATGATCAATAAGATGGGTGGTAACACCGGTTTCCTTTCTTTCGGTAAGCTTCGTGCATCTTGGGCACAGGTTGGTAACGATACCGATCCGTACATGTTGCGCGACTATTATAAGATCGGCTACGATATCAAAGGTGGTATTTTCAGTGCCAATAACGAGGATTGGATGGCTAATCCCAACCTGAAGAACGAAACGATCAACTCTTGGGAATTAGGTCTTGAGCTGAAAGGTTTCAACAACCGCGTAGGTATCGACCTGGCTTACTACAAGAAAAACTCAAAAGACCAGATCCTAAAGATCGATGTCCCTTCTGCAACCGGCTTCAAGAAGAAGATGATTAACGCAGGTAATATCGAGAATAAGGGTATTGAAATCGCACTTAACGCCACTCCGGTGATGACTGAATCAGGTTTTGTTTGGGATACTCAACTGAACTGGTCGAAGAATAAGAACAAAGTGGTTTCGCTGACTAGCGATACAAAGGAACAGATCCTGAGCGATCCTTCCGTTACATTCCTGAAAATCGTGGCTCACGAAGGTGGTGCTTTCGGCGATATCTACGGATATGCTTACCAACGCGACGATAATGGCAATATACTGATCGGTGAGGAAGGTGTGCCTTTGCGTACGGAAGACATGGTACTGTTGGGTAATAACCAACCGGATTGGATGTTGGGATGGAACAACTCTTTCTCCTATAAGAACTTCTCTTTGAACTTTATGATCGATATGCGTAAGGGAGGCGATGTATATATGGGATCTATTCGTCAGGGTACTAACAACGGTTCTTTGGAAATGACACTCGACGGACGTGAGGACGGTTTAGTCGTTCCTGGCATGCTGGCTAGCGGTACTCCGAATTCACAGAAGGTATCCGCCGAAAAGTACTGGACAAGTATTTCCGGTATCACTGAAGCCTGGATGTATGATGCTACGAATATCCGCTTGCGCGAATTGAGCCTAGGATACAGCCTGCCGAAGTCATTGCTTTCAAAGACTCCGTTCACAGGATTAAAGCTGAGCTTCGTTGCCCGCAACCTGTTTATGATCTACAGTAAGACCAAAGGGTTCGATCCTGAAGCTGCTTACACCTCTGGTAATGCACAAGGTATTGAATACGGTTCTATGCCAACTATGCGTAGCTTAGGTTTCAACCTGAATGTGGCCTTCTAAAAATCTACTAATTTTAAAAAGAATTGTTATGAAAAATGTTAAGATATTAGCTGCTTGTTCACTTCTTTTACTGGGCGTGTCCAGTTGCGATCTGACGGGGTTGAACGATAATCCCAACAAGCCATCCAACGATGTCGATTATAATATGAACGAGCCTCGCCTGCTCGGTACCGTGCGTGGCGGTAAAATTATTGATGGTGATGTAGAACAGCGTTTAAAGGCCTTGCAGGTTGACTTGTACTCGCAGATGGTAGTCGATGGAGGCGGTTGGTCGACAGCCAACTACGTTCAGAACGATGGGTGGAACCTGGTTATCTGGGAACAATACCTCAAACAGCTTGCTTCCCTGAATATTGTGATCCGCGACCTCTCGGCCCGTGGGGATGCTGAAGACTATGCAAATACGATTGCCTTCGCACGTATCTGGCGTGTGTATGTACACTCTATGGCTTCCGACCTGTTCGGTCCGATGCCTTTCCCCAAACCAAGCGATGATCCGGAGGCCAACCCTCCGTACCGTGAGATGGAGGATATCTATACGGAGTATTTCGCTGAACTCGACGAAGCTCCGAAGATGTTCACTTCCGGCGCGAAGAGTATCTTCACGGACAAGAGCAACGATATCGTATACCAGTGCGACAATGATGCCTGGAAGCGCTTCGCTAATTCACTTCGCCTGCGTTTGGCTCTCCGGGTTTCCGAAGTGGCTCCCAACGTTTGTAAGACACAAGCCCAGGCAGCGATAAATGCTGACGGCGGCTTGATCAGCAACTCGAAACAGAATGCTTACATGCCTCCGAAGGCTGACGGCTCATGGGGACAGGATTACAACTACGTCATGTTCCAGATCACCTGGGGTGGCCCGTTGAATATGTCGAAATCGTTTGAGAAACTGGTAACGAACATTGGTGGTGTAGCATGGCCGGCAGGTGTGGAAAATACGACTCCTACGCTGACAGGCGATGCTCCGATCCCTGTATCATCCGTGCATCCTGCAAAGGTTGACCCGCGTGCTCCGAAGATCTTCCAGCCTTCTATCACAGGCGGTAACTGGCAAGGTCTGCCGTACGGCGCTCGTTCGGAAGAACAGAACAAGGGCGACTATGTGGTAAAGAACTATGCCGAACTGGGTTATCTGGTGAAAGACGGTGGCAAGTACAACTCACGCCCGTACGACGTCTTCCTATACGAAGAAGTATGCTTCCTGAAAGCTGAATTGTTTGCCCGCGGTATCTTGGCAGGCGATGCCAAGCACGAATACGAAGAAGGCGTACGCTCTTCTTTCGAAAAGTGGGGTGTAGGCAGTCAAGCCGACGAATACCTGGCATCGACAGAAAAGAACCTGGCCGGTACAAGTGCCAAGTATGACGACCAGGCCGGAGCAGGTAACACAGCTCTTGAAAAGATCATCACCCAGAAGTACATTGCCGGTACTCCCGACTTGTCCTGGGAAGGATGGAGCGACAAACGCCGCCTCAACTTGCCTCGCCTGGATGTTGCTATCTACAGGGATGAAACCGTTTTCGGAGGTTATTCGAAAGATATCAAAGATCCGAAGAATTTCATCAAACGTATCAAGTATCCGGTTAAGGAAAGCCTGGTAAACAAAGATGAATACAACAGAGGTGTCCAGATGTTGGGTGGCAAGGACAACGTGGCAGCCAACCTATGGTGGGATAAAAACGCAAACTACTGTACGTCTGCTGAATAACCCCGAAAAAATATGATTTAATATCATTTCAACATAATTGATGTGTCACTCGCTTGAAGTGCTCTTTCTGTGAAGATGGAGCCTTCGGGCGAGTTTTTTTAGTTGGAAAAGTTGTATTTCTTCAATAATTGTGTACATTTACCCGAAATAAGTTCTGATTAGAGAGCATGATAAATAACGTTTCTATGAAAATTTACATCCTTCTGCTAGGTTTGCTTCTGTGTGTCGGGTTGCAAGGGCAAGTTATTCATGACGATCCGTTTGTGCTTAAAACGGATGTCTACGGGAAAACGCTGGCCGAAGTATTGGACGCAATCGAACAACAGACTGCTTATTCCTTTATATATGACGCCCGGGTGATCGACCTGTCGGCTCCCGTCCGTGAGCGTCTGCAAGGCCGTTCGCTACTCGACCTGCTCGACCTTCTGTTCAAAGATACCGACATCGCCTTCACGGTCGTTAATAAACAAATCATTTTGAATCACAGGGAATACGTCATCCGTATGCAGGAAAACCAGAACAGGCAGGTGGCCGGTACCGTGACCGACAAGGCTGGCGAGCCGATAATCGGCGCGAATATCCTCATCAAAGGCACCAGCCGCGGCACTGTGACCGACCTTGACGGCAACTTCATGCTCGACCTGCCGCCCAAGGCAACCCTGCAAGTGTCGTATATCGGTTACCTTCCCCAGAAAATCAATTACAACGGCGAACGTGTCCTGCGTATCCAACTGGCGGAGGACTCCCAACAGTTGGGCGAAGTGATCGTGACCGCCCTCGGACTTCACAAGCAGGAAGCCTCCCTGCCGTACGCCACCCAGTTTGTGGCAGGCGATGAACTGGTACGCGTGAAGGAGTTCAACTTTATCCAGACGCTGGCCGGTAAAACCGCCGGTGTACAGATCAACCGCACCTCTTTCGGCCTCGGAAACTCGGCAAGGGTCATCATCCGCGGCTACCGTTCTGTGTCGGGAAACAACCAGCCGTTGTACGTGATCGACGGTATCCCGATGCTGAACAGCAGCAACGAACAGGCCATTTCGGCCATCGGGGGCACAGCTGATGCCGGCAACCGCGACGGTGGCGACGGCATTTCAAACCTCAACCCCGACGATATCGAGAGTATGAGTATCCTCAAAGGTGCATCCGCCGCCGCTTTATACGGTTCGCAGGCCGCCAACGGGGTGATCCTGATAACCACGAAGAGGGGACATGCCGACGTGCAACGCGTCACCTTCTCGTCCAGCTTGACGGTCGACCGTGCCGTCAGCCTCCCCAAGTTCCAGAACGACTACGGCATGAACCGTGAGACAAATACCAGCTGGGGCGAACGTTCCGAACTGGCTGACTACGACAACGTTGGCGGTTTCTTCCGTAACGGCCTGACGGCTATCAACTCCCTCTCGCTCACTACCGGCAACGAGAAGATGCAAACCTACTTCTCTTATGCCAACACCACCGCCCGGGGGATTGTCGAACACAACAAACTGCAAAAGCATAACCTGAATTTCCGCGAGTCTGCCGGCTTCTTCGACGACTACCTCAAGCTGGATGCCAACGTCAACCTGATGACACAGGGCATCAAAGACCGTCCCGCCTCGGGCGGCTATTACATGAATCCCCTGGTCGGCCTCTACCGTTTCCCGCGCGGCGAGGACATCAGCGTGTATCGCGACCAGTTCGAAACCTTCAACGAAAAGCGCAACCTGATGGAGCAGAACTGGTACACAACGGGCGAGCTCGACATGGAACAGAACCCCTATTGGCTGACCAACCGTGTCGTGAATGACGACAAACGTACCCGCGTCATCGCCTCCCTGACCGCCACCCTCAAGGTGACTGACTGGCTGAACCTGCAGGCACGCGGCACAGCCGATTACGCACACGACACATTCCAGGAGAAAATGTATGCCTCCACCTCGCCCGCACTGGCGGGGGCTAACGGCCGTTACATCGACTTCAATTATACGGAAACCCTCTATTATGGCGACGCGATGGCGATGGCAAACAAGAAATGGGACGACATCACCTTCACCGCCGCCCTGGGGGGAAGCATCAACAGCCGGACGGTCAACTCGCTGAGGCTCGACTCGAAAACCGCCTCGCTGTACTACCCGAACCTCTTCACGGTGGCCAACATCATCATGTCTACCGCCGCCTATATCAACCAGAAGATCAACGAACGCCGCGTCATCCAGTCGCTCTTCGCCACCGCACAGGCAGGCTGGAAGGAAAGTTTCTACGTCGACCTGTCGGCACGCAACGACTGGTCGTCGACGTTGGCCTACACCCGTTACAAAAGTTTTTTCTATCCCTCGATCGGTTTGTCGTGGATCTTGAACAATTCCCTGGAAATGCCTCAGTGGGTCAGTTTCGGCAAGTTGAGAAGCTCGTGGAGTAAAGTCGGCAACGACCTGCCCCTCTTCCTCAGCAACCCTATCCCCGGAAGCAACGACCTGATTATAGCCGGTGGAGCGATCCAGACCAACTCCGGCGCCCCTTTCGACGAGCTGAAGCCCGAAATGAGCACCTCGTGGGAGGTAGGTACCGAATGGAAACTCTTCGATTACCGCTTCGATTTCGATTTTACCTTCTACAAGACGAACACGAAGAACCAGCTCTTCACGCTCCCTTCGTCCGCCGGGGCTACCTATAAGTACTACTATGTGAACGCGGGGAACATCCGCAATCAGGGAATAGAAGCCAGCGTCGGCGTCATCCCCCTGCTGACGAACGATTTCAGGTGGAAGACTTTACTCAACTTCTCCACCAACAAAAACAAAGTCATCGCGCTGCATCCCGACCTCAAGACCTTCATTTATGGCGACGAGGGTTTTTCTTCTTCCTACTCCATGCGGCTGGTCGAAGGCGGAGCGATGGGCGACATCTACGGCAAGGCCTTCAAGCGTGACGAGAACGGCCGGATCGTCTACACCAAAGACGAAGACGGCGACCAGATCCCGGTCGTGATCGGTTCCGGAAACACCGAGAAGGTGGGCAACAGCACCCCCGACTTTATGCTCGGGTGGGGCAACGCCTTTACCTACAAGGGTTTCAGCCTCTATTTCCTGATCGACGGACGTTTCGGGGGCGACGTGCTCTCGCAAACGCAGGCCGATATGGACCAAAAAGGAGTCAGCCTCGCATCGGGCGAAGCGCGCAACACGGGCTATGTCGACCTCGAAGGCACGCACCTCGATCCTTCCAAGTTCTATACCATCGTGAGCGGCCGCAACGGTTGCACCGAATATTATATGTATGACGCGACAAATATCCGTCTCCGCGAATTTTCGCTCGGCTACACGCTCCCGAAGCGGCTGTTGGAAAAGACGAAACTCTTGCAGGAGGTGCAGCTTTCGCTCGTGGGTCGCAACCTCTTCTTCTTCCATAAATCGGCACCTTTCGACCCCGATGCCGTGCTCTCGACCAACAATGACAACCAGGGCATCGACGTGTTCGGTATGCCGACCACCCGGAACCTGGGATTTAACGTGAAACTTTCTTTCTAATCACCACAGACGAAAATGAAAAAGATAACCGCCTATATCGCCCTGATATTGATGCCCGGATGGCTGGGGTTGACCTCGTGTACCGGACAATTCGAGTCGTACAACACCGACGGGACCGGGTTTCCCGACGACCTCAAGGAACAGGAATTCAACAAGTACGGGCTCCCCCTCAAAGTCGTGCAGCAGGGAATCTACTTCAACTACGATTGGGGCGGGGGGAAGAACTGGACGTTTCAGGTGATGCAGAACCTCGGTGCCGACATGTTCGCGGGCTATTTCCACGACTTCAGCCCCTACATCGAAGGAAGGGGTAACACCATCTATAACATGCAGGACGGTTGGAACGGTGCGTTCTGGGAGAACACCTACGGCTATGTCCTGCCCGAAATCCTGAAGTCTGAAGAACTCACCGAAGAAAAGTATGCATCCTTTTTCGGAATAGCACGCATCCTAAAAGTAGAAAGCATGCACCGTGTTTCCGATTTGTATGGGCCCATTATTTACACCCAGTTCGGGTCGAAAACCGGATCGATGCCCGACACCCAGGCCGAGGCCTACCGCGCTTTCTTCAAAGACCTCGACATCGGGATCGAAAAGATACGCGAATACCAGGAGGAAAACCCGAAGGTGGAGAACTTTGCCAAGTTCGATTTCCTCATGCCCAAGGCCAAACGTACCTACGACGAGTGGATCAGGTTCGCCAACTCCCTGCGTCTCCGCCTGGCTGTCCGCATCGCGATGGCCGACCCTCAGCTGGCCGCTTCACAGGCACATAAGGCCCTGGCCGACAGGGGCGGACTACTGGAGAACGACGACGATATCGTAGCCGTCTCGACCGCCGGCAGCGGCTACAACAATCCCCTGGGGGAGATCAGCGTAGCCTGGGGCAGTGCCATCATGAACGCTAACCTTGAGTCGTATATGGGAGGCTATGAAGATCCCCGCTTGCCCCACTACTTCAAGAAGGCTCTCGGCGGCAAAGGGGAGGAGATCGTGCGCGTGGGCGGCACGTTCAAGGGCATGCGTCAGGGAACGGGTTTCAACCATAAGAATTACAGCGAACATTCGAAGAGCACCATCACCCAATCGACCGACGCAGTGTTGATGACCGCCGCCGAAGTCTGGTTCCTGCGTGCCGAGGCAGCCCTGCGCAAATGGTCGGCCGAGGACGTGCAGGCCTGCTACGAGAATGGCGTGAGAGCCTCCTTTGCGCAGTGGAGTGCCGGCGATGTGATGCCTTACCTCAACAGTACCCGTACACCGAAAGGGTATCGGGATGCCTTCAACGCCGCCTTCGACGCACAGGCCATGAGCCGCATAACGCCGGCCTGGGACGAAACGGCCACGGACGAAGAGAAGCTCGAACGGATCATCACCCAGAAATGGATCGCCTGTTACCCCGAAGGCTGCGAAGCCTGGGCCGAACAGCGTCGCACGGGTTATCCGCGTCTCTTCCCCGTTCTGGTGAATGCCAGCCAGGGGACGGTCGACACCAACCTGGGCCCCCGCCGCCTGAACTTCATGGTTGGTATCAAGGCCTCCAACCCCCAGCAGTACACCGCCCTGGTCAATGCCCTCGGAGGTCCCGACCATTGCGGCATCCGCCTGTGGTGGGATACGGGAAGGAATTTCTGAAAATTCACCAAATCAGTAATATTGGTAATAATAACTGTAATTTATATTACATTATTTCTTTTGGCTCCCTTACCTTTGTATCGGTAATAAAATAGTATATTTACCGCTCAAAATAAATGAAGCAACCTATGTCGATAAAACGTTTTGGCGTCTCCCTCGAAGACAACCTGTTAGAATCGCTCGACCAGTATGTGGACGAAAATGGCTTTGCCAACCGCTCACAGGCCATTCGCTTCCTGATAGAAAAGAACGTGGCCGAGAAGAAATGGCAATGCAATCACATCGTGGCCGGCACTATCATCATCATGTATGACCAGGAGAAGACCGCCATCGCTTCAAAGATCGTGAGTATCCAGCAAGATTACCAGGATGTGATACTCTCTTCCTCCCAATATTATGTCAATCAGAATTTCTGCCTTCATATCGTTACCGTGATGGGAACTGCCCACCGCCTGACCGAACTGTCGGATAAACTGACTGCCATCAAGGGGATTAAACACGGCAAACTGGTGATGAGCCGGGCCGATTAATTATATTTTTTTGCATCCAAAGTAACACGATTTTGTTTATTTGTGTTACTTTGTGCCGCGAAACAGATGACAAATATTATACAAGTTAATTTATGAAGAAAGGATTTTTACTCATTCCGGGGCTACTGTTCAGTACGTTAGCCTACTCCTCCGAACCGGTAGAACCCATCGAACCGCTGGGAATAGACAGCCTTATCAACTTGAAGGGCGTTGTGATCTCGGCCAACAAGATACAGGTAAACCGCAACAGCGTCCCACTTTCCATCTCGGTGATCGAGCGCGACGAGATAGAGGCCAGCAGCGAGTCGGCCCTGCTTCCGGTGCTCTCGCAGCGTGTCCCCGGACTCTTTGTGACACAGAAAGGCATCACCGGCTTCGGGGTGAACGACGGATCGGCCGGGACGGTCAACATCCGTGGCGTAGGGCAGGGCAACAAAGTCCTGATGCTCTTCGACGGACAGCCGCAGTGGGCCGGTATCTTCGGACATGCGCTACCCGACACCTATGTGGCTTCCGACGTGGAACGGGTGGAAGTGATCCGTGGCCCGGGCTCCTTGATGTACGGTTCCAACGCGATGGGCGGCGTGGTGAATATCATCACCCGTCACCATAAGCAGCAGGGACGGCGCACTCAGGCACGTATCATGTACGGTTCCTACAACACGCAGAAGTATATGGTGAACAACGGTTACAACCTCGGCAACTTCAGCAGCTTCATTTCCGTGAACCACGACCGTACGGACGGCCACCGGCCCAACTCCAAATTCCATATCACCAACGGCTTTGCCAACCTGGGGTATAAGATAAACGATCACTACCGCGTGACGGGCGACCTGAGTCTGGCCAAGTTCAAGACCCAGAACCCCGGTACGATCGACGAACCGGTGCTCGACTACCTGGTAGACGTGTTGCGCGGTACGACCTCTTTCGCGCTCGAAAACCATCACGAAAAGACAAGCGGTGCCCTGCGTGTGTTCTACAACTGGGGAAATCACGAGGTGAATGATGGCTACAAGCCCGGCGGAACACCCCGCTCATACCTCTTCCGTTCGGACGATCATAACACAGGTGTCCTGCTTTACCAGTCGTTCCGTCTCGTCGAAGGCAACACCTTTACGGCCGGTATCGACTATAAAAACTGGGGCGGACATGCGTGGAACGACAGCATCAGCGGCCCGAAAGGCGAACTGATCGACAAATCTGTCAACGAAGTGGCCGGCTACGTCATCATGCAACAAGACCTCTTCGATATGTTAAGCATCAACGCTGGTGTGCGTTACGAGCATAACAGTGTGTTCGGGGGCGAATGGGTTCCGCAGGCAGGCCTTACCTTCCGTCCGCTGGAGGGCAATGTGATCCGTGCTTCTTTCTCGAAAGGTTTCCGCAGTCCTAATATCCGCGAGATGTATATGTGGGGGGCGGCCAACGACGAATTGAAACCGGAAAACATGTTGAATTACGAGCTTGCTGTCGGACAGTCGTTCCTGGATGGACGCTTGTATGGCGAGGTGACGGCTTTCTTTATCGACGGAAAGAATATGATCGAGGCTGTCATGGTAAATCCTCCGAATGATTTTCCGAAGGAAAATCGTAATGTCGGAACCTTCACCAACAAAGGTATCGAGTTCGAGGGCCGCTACCAGATCCTCGGAAACCTCAGCGTCGATATGAATTACAGCTACCTGCATACCAGCAAGCCGCTCTTGGCTGCCCCGGCCCATAAGCTCAACGTGGGTGCAACCTATGCTCCCGGACGCTTCACTTTCAACGCGAATTTACAATCGGTATATGATCTTTATGTGAGAGTGCCCTTAGAAGGGGTTTCCGAAGTCAAGGAAAATTACACCGTTCTCAGCGCCCGTGCCGCCTACCGGTTCGGCAGCCGCGACAAAGGCTTGAACCTGTTTGTGAAAGGGGAGAACCTGACGGCTACCCGTTATACGATCAATTACGGTTTTCCGATGCCCAAGGCTGTGTTCATGGGTGGCATAGATGTGACATTCTAGTTCTCAGTATAATAAATTACTTATCAGGAGGCTATTCCAGTGTTTGGGACAGCCTCTTTTTTTGTATAAAAGTTCTTTTTTTATATGATGTATTAATATATGTGAAATATTGTCCGCTGCTTTTGTGTTTATCTGATCGAATTGTAAAAGGTATTGGTATAAATGTATACTATAATCCTTTTGAATTTCAAAGCCGCGTTAATCTATTTAAATTAACGGTAAATGCTGTGAGAAAAAAGTAAATTTGTCCCGATTCGATAGCGTATTTTAACAATAGTGTAAGAGTGTGAGGCCCCTTTTATTTTTCGGGTTGAAGATATTTTATAGAACTTTATTTTATTTGAATTATGAGTAAAAGTATTACTTTGTTGATTGCTGGCCGGCGGCTGGCAAGGTGTGTTACATCTATCAAATGTAACTATGGTTATAAACCATTCATCCCTTTGTTTCTCTTTTTGTTAGTGACCTTTTTTCCGGTTCACTCTGCCGTTGCGCGGGAAGTCAGCACCGTTGCGGAGCTACAGACGGCAGTCTCAGGAGCTTCGGAAGGAGAGGTTATCACTTTATCCGGTAGCTTCGTGTTCGGAGATGCCACGCTGGCGATGCCAACGGTTAACGTGACCGTCGACGGGAAAGGCAAGATCTGGAAAGGGGGTAAAATCACTATCAACGGATCGGGTGACAAAACGCTCACGATCAGGAACCTTAAGATGGATGGCGACAGGGGGGACAGCCAGTTGCTCAACCAGAGTGCGTCCAACGGTAAACTGGTTTTGGAGAAGATGGAGTTTTACAATTCCGCTGGCGGTGCGATAAACATCAACACTTCCGCAGATGCTTCCACCGTCCTTTCGTATGTCAAAATCTATGACAATACGGTACACAACAGTGCCGCAGCCATCTGGGTTGCCGGTTATTCGAAGATAACGATCAACAACTCTACCATAGAGAACAACCTCGCTACCGGTGCCGGTTACGAATGCGGGGCGATTTCGTCTAAGGGCTTTATGGGCGACCTGACGATCAATAATACCATTTTCCGGAAGAATAAAAACAAATGTACCCTTTCCGGTCCGTTCGGTGGCGGTGGTGGTGCTATGGCCATGCATTATTTCTATGGAAATATGACTATTAACGAATGCCTTTTCCAGGAAAACGAGACGAATGGGGAAGGGATAGATGTACAGAATACCTATGACGGCGGCGCGATCTATATCATCGACGCCGGTGGCAGTACCTACGGAGCTTCCCTGAATATCAACAAAACGACCTTCGATAGTAACCTCGCCCATGACGACGGTGGCGCGATGATGATACAGGTAACCGGGACGAAGGGAATGACCACCAACATCACCAGCTGTACCTTCTACAACAACCGCGCCTACGGGCTGGAAGGAGCGAATGTGACCGGTGGAGCCATCCAGTTCTTCCTCAACGGCGGAAGCAGCATCATGAAAAACAATATCACAGGCTGTTCCTTCGTAAACAACACTTCCGGAAATGAAAACTCACGGGTTGAACAGCGCGGCGGGGCGATCGGATTAAGTGGAAATAGTAAATACGGTATTGTCGCCAGTATCACCAACAACGGGTGTTTATACTTGGGAAATAAAGTTTATAATGCATCCGGCGTGTTGAACACTGCAAGTAATTACAAAGATGTCTCCAATTCGACAAGCGTTGCGGCCGGTACGAGAAACGTATTGAATGTCGACAAAGGCAGCAATCCGGACTATACCGAGGATACTGTGCTGGGTAAGAACTTCCGCTTCTCCAACAACCTGTCCGGGATAAAAGCCGGTGCAGGCGATGAAATAGTAAAAACCATCCCCATCAAACCGGAAGGGATCGCGGACAACACCTACAACTATTCGGCCGCGTTGCCCGCTACCGACCAGCGAAACTTCAAGAACTATAAAGACCAGGGAGCGATCGAAATGTCGTGGGTGAAGTACAATGCCAACGGAGGCGTCTTCGGCTTAACCCCGCAAACCGACTATGTGGGTGAGGTTTACTACGAAGCAACGTCCGAAAACAAGGCGACCAACTACTATACCATCGGCTCGATCGACGGCAAAACGACCGTTGTCGACGGCAAGACCACGCTAAAAGCTACCCTCAACGGCAAAGCCTTCAAGGGATGGGCCCTCACGGCCAATGCCACCGAGCCCGATCCTGTCTATGCGGTGGGCAAGAGCCTGACCTACGTGGAGGCCAACCTCACCCTCTATGCCGTATGGGGGGATGCCGGATACGACCTGACTTATCACTCCAACTTCAGCCCCGACCAGACATATCTACAACTGGTTGAAACAGAAGAGGCGACAGTTGCCACCTACCCGGCCACGAGCCTGCCCAACCGTCCGAACTACATCTTCCTGAAATGGACGACCAAGGCCGACGGAACCGGTACGGCTTACCTGCCCGGAGCTACCTTCACCATCACCGAGAACACCGACCTTTACGCCCAGTGGGAGCCCAATTCCGCGTTGAAGCTGCAATGGTCTGTTTCCCAAACCACCGCCGACCCGTATGAATTCAGCGATGTGGAGAACAATTCCACGACGACCGTCATGGTCGGAACGCCCGTCTACGTGCAGATCCGCCCGATCGGACTGGAGCATGTCGACTTCGACACCTGGGCGATCGAGTACATCGCCACCCCGGCCGACTACCACTATCCGATGGGAGAGGCTATCGGGAAAACCTTGCGCTATGACTTCAATAAAGGAGAAGCCCACACGCTCGAAGGCACTTACTACTATAATGTAACCAAGCTGCTCCTGTATAAAGACGGCGCGGAAGTGGCCACCTACATCTACCGGAACGCCTCTTGTACGCATAAGGTGGTTATCCAGGACAAACCGGTCGTGAAAGATCCGGCCCTGCAATGGTCCGTCTCCACCGTGACGAGCGAACAGCCTTACTTCAAGGATGTGGACGACCAGTCAACCACTTCGGTAAATTACGGCACACCTGTCTTCGTCCAGATCCGTCCCGTCGGACATGAGGGCATCAACTTCGAACGCTGGGCGGTCGAATACACCGTGACCCCGGCCGAACACTACTACGGCATGAACCCGACGCTGAAGACCGAACGTCAAAACTTCAACAACCGGGAGGCTCATACCGAAAAGGGAACCTATATATACACCGTCACCAAACTGACCCTGTATGACATGTACGGAAACCAGACCATCGAGACTTACGACTATGCCGACTCGCCCTACCGCCACACAATCGTGATCGGTGACGGCGAAGGCCCCGGTCCTGGTCCGGGCGGCGCGCTGCAATGGTCCGTCTCCACTGCCTCCAACAAGCTCGAAGACTTCCGGGATGTGGACAACCTGACCACTACCACCGTCACCAAAGGGACGCCGGTGTATGTGCAGATCCGCCCTGTCGGTTTCAACAACGTCACCTACGACCGTTGGGAAATAGAGTACACCGCCACTCCGGCCGGCTATCATTATCCGCTGGACGAAGCCGTCCTGAAAACCGAACGTTACACCTTCAACAAAGGGGAGGCCCATACGCTTGTCGGTACCTATATATATAATGTACACAAGCTGACGCTCTACAACGGCGAAAGCATCGCATCAGAGCAGTATTACAACCAGCCTGCTTACCAACACACCATCGTCATCACCGACGAAGGCATGATCTATGTGGGCGAGACGGCGCCGTATTGTAGCGTGGACGGCGAATTCAGAATCCCTGTCAGCGCCCTGAATCCGGACTATCCGATCGAGTATGCTGTCCGTTTCACGGATGAAGCGATTGCCGCCGGCTTCAGCGATACCGAATACAAAGACCTGACTCCGGGATACATCACCGTTCCGGTTGCCAATCGCATCCCGAGGGGTATCTACCACGCCAACATCTATGTGCGCCTGAAGAGCGATCCGGATCGCGAGGAGGCTTACCCGTTCAACATCGAAGTGCTGGAGACAACCACCATCACCCGCCAGCCGCAGTCGGTGAACGTTTGCGACGGCGACGCCTTCACCCTGTCGGTCGAAGCGACGGGCGTCAACCTGAGTTACCAGTGGTTCTTCAACGAAGTGGCCATCCCGGGTGCGACTTCGGATCGTTACACGGCAGCCCTGACTCCGGACAAGGAGGGTATCTACTACGTGGATGTATACGGCGACTGCGGAATGGAGAGCAGCCGCACGGTAACGGTGGGTAAAAACGGCCTGCGTATCCTGGTGAAATGGAACGAGTTCCTCTACATCACGAATCAGGATAACGAGTTTGTCCGCTTCCAGTGGTACAAAGACGGTCAGAAGATCGACAAAAACGGCACTTCCATCTACTACTCCGTTCCGGAGGGGCTGCTGGGTACTTACTACATCCAGGCATACCGTGCGGACGACACCTATGTGGTGAGCTGCCCGATCACGTTCGATACGCTGACCCAGTTCCCGATCACCCGGGTATATCCGGCGATGGTGAAGAAGAACACGCCGATCACAGTCAGCCTCGGTACACCGGGCGAAGCTCCCGAATCGGCCGTGATCGAGATCTACAACATGAACGGACAGCTGCTTGAGCGCCTGACCACTCTGACCACCGAAACAACGATCCCTGCCGACATGGCTTCGGGAAGTTACGTGGTGAAGGTGACCACCGAGACAGGCAAGTCCACCACCCATAAAATCATCGTAAAATAAACCAACAGATATGACAACAATGATTTCCAAGATAAATAAAACCATTCTATTGTTTGCCGCCGGCATCCTGTCCACCACCGTTTCCGCCCAGCAGGGAACGGGTGGCAGGGAACACGGCCAGTACAGCCACCAGGAGCAGCAACAACGCCGCCAACAGCAGCGTGAGTACCGACAGGAGCAGCGCGACACGACGCGCACGAAAACGTCTTACCTCACTGTCTCGGGCGGTGTGGGCTCTTCTTCCTTCCGTTACGACCTGGACTACCGGATCGAAGGTTTCCAGGAAAAAGGCAACCGGGACAGCAAGCTCGGTTATGAAGTCGATATCCGTTACAGCTACTTCTTCAACCCTCACTGGGGGGTTGCCACGGGGGTAGGAATCTCCCGCTACGCCACAGTAGGCCGTTTGAGGGGGGATATGTCGGACGACAAATACATGAAACTGGGCACAATGACCGACGACGACGACTTCTCGGGACACCCGCGCGACTTCGAGCTGCGTGCCCGCCTGAAGAGTCTGGAAGAGAAACAGACCGCTTTCCTGTTGGATATCCCGCTGATGGCGATGTACCAGACGCGTTTCGGGGAAGAGGAAAACTGGGGATTGTATGCCGGACTAGGGGTTAAACTGCAACTTCCTGTCCAGACAAAATACAAGGTGCAGAGTAACGCGGCCAGCGAACTGAACGTATCGGGTTACTACCCGCATATCCCTTCGGACGTGGGTTCGCCATCTGAGTCGCCTGTGCCTCATCACGGGTTCGGCACGATCAGCGACCCGGGTAAGGAGCTCGACTGGAGCGGCAAGAACAAGTTGAAATTGGGTTTAGCCGGAACGGCCGAACTGGGCTTCATGGTTGCCCTCGGCGAGGACACCGACCTGCTGCTGGGCGGCTATATCGACTACGGCTTCACCAACATGAAAAAGAAGAAGGATCAGGGCCTGTTGTCGACCCCGGCGTCTTATCATCCGGAAGGGAATAAGATCGTCGGACAAGGTATCCCTTACAACGGCATGTTGAACTCGAATGTGACCGACAAGGTGAAGGTTATGTCGTTCGGCGTGAAACTAGGGCTTAGGTTCAAACTGAATTGATAAAGTTCAGGTATTGATATCGGTAATCCCCACAAAAAAAGGACTGTAGAGAAAACCTCTACAGTCCTTTTTATATTTGTTGTTACTTCTGATCATCTGAAATCCTGCAAATTCTTCTGGAGCTCCTGACGGGCGAAGAAGATACGGCTTTTAACTGTTCCGAGCGGGAGATCAAGCTTGTCGGCTATCTCGTTGTACTTGTATCCGCTGACGAACATCGAGAACGGCATCTTCAGGTCATCGTTCAGGGCGTTGATTACCTTGGTGATCTCCTGGATGTTGTACGCCTTGTCGGGCGAGTCGAAACCGGAGTCGTTAACCACGTCCAGGTTGTAGAGGTCTACGCTGGAGTCTACTACCGTTTGTACGCGTACCACCTTATGGTAGTTATTGAT
Source organism: Parabacteroides timonensis (assembly GCF_900128505.1). NCBI lineage: Bacteria > Pseudomonadati > Bacteroidota > Bacteroidia > Bacteroidales > Tannerellaceae > Parabacteroides > Parabacteroides timonensis. The sequence goes on along the minus strand of NZ_LT669941.1, from coordinate 1,794,489 downwards.
GAAAATATTACGCATAACGGTCAGAACCCAACCTTTGAAATTAACGTTGTCAACGAATTTATCCTGATTATCTAAAACTTTAAGTGCTGTATCTTGCAGTAAATCCTGGGCATCGTCCCTGTTAGCAGTGAGCATAAGAGCGAAATTCATCATGTTCTCTTGTAAGCCCAATAATTTTTGTTGAAATTGTATTCCATTCATAATTTTAATTTTTTGAATGTTTATAAGTCGGTTAATAGTTGTAATTCAACAACTAATACAATGCAAAAATAAACTTATACTTTATAAAAAACTAATTCTTTTGCTAATATTAATGATATAAGCTTACTATTAATGTTTGTATGCTAAAACCGTTTGAATTTGAGCGAAATATACAAGTTTTGTACTTGTATATTACAATATTTGCAAGTATTATGTTATTATTTTTAATTGTTATGATAATCAAGCGTTTTAGTCTGCTTTTGGTGGGCGGTTTTCGGAGCTTCCGTTTGAGGGGAGGAGGAAGGGGGGAGAGCTTGTATCCGGCGTTTAAAATAGGGGTATGTAGATTCTCCCCACAGTGTGGGGGATTTTCCTTTTTAAAAGCCCGCTTCCTTTTTAAAAAGAGGGCGCATGTTCTTGTTACAAAGCATGCGCTCTTCCGTCTTTTTTATTTTTTCTGTTGCTTTCGACGTCGTCAGCCTATCATCATTCCTCTGTCCGTTCCTTATGGTTGAGGATCAGGGTGGACGGCATTTTCTGCAAAGCTTCGCGGCGATGTTCCGAGACGTCGTTCCAACTGTCGTAGCTGATGAGCATGAAGTTGTAGCTGTTGAAAGTAGCTGCGCTCATGTCCTTGTCGGCGATGAGGGAAGCCTGTTTGATGGATTCCGTGAACTGGTGGATGGCATGTTGTATCTTTTCGCTGCCCGGCGTGGTCGAGCTGCTGCGGTCGAGGATGCTTGCCGTGCCGTGCGTTGTCTTGAGCAAGGTCGAGGTATAATCCAGGAGGAAGAGGTCGCGCTCGGAGTCGATCACCACGATCACGTTGCTCGCTTTCACGAAGCCACGGTTCACAAACACGCCCACGTCGCAATTACTCTTGCCGATGAACATCTTCGTCTTATCCTTAAGCAGCGCACCGGGGTAGAACCACGATTCGGGCGCTTTGAAACGTTTGAAGTACTTGTTGTAGAAAGAGGTGCGGTAACGGTTCGCCTCGATGTCGTCCGGCTGGTTGCTCATGGATATGCCCGAGCCGACAAGCAGGAAGTCGAAACCCTCGGTGTTGACGATGTCGGTGATGTCCTGACCCGCGTTGTTCGACACCTCGTAGCGCGTTTCGATGTTCACCCCCAGCTTCTTTGCCCCGTAAAGGATCGGGCCGAAGCTCACTTCCTCGAAGTTGTCGGTGTGAAGCGGGTTCACATCCGAGCCGACGGTGAGGTGAAGCGCCGTAAGGTCTACCTGGTGACGGCGGTGCGCAAACATCTGGTAGGCCACATCCAGCATGATCTGTCCGTTGGCGGCACGTCCGAAGGAGAGCAAGACCTTGAAAGTCCCGTCCGCCACGTCCACCGCCTTGTATTCTTTGATCTTCTCCCGCGTCTGGAAGCAGAACTTGATGAACGACACCAGCGGGATGGTCATGAAGGTTGTCACGAGCGTCATCAACACCAACATCACGAAGATCGAAGGCGGAAGTATCTTCATTTCGTAGCCGATGGTGAGCACCACCAGCTCCATCAACCCGCGCGTATTCATCAACGCCCCGATGTAGAGGCTGTCTTTCCAGCTCTCCCCGACGAAACGGGCGGAAAACATCGCCCCGCCGAACTTACCGATGATGGCAACGAGTATGAACACCCCGCACATCCACCACAGCTCCGGACTGTTCAACAGCCCGATCTCCGTGCGCAACCCCGTCGAGACGAAGAAAAGAGGCAGGAACAACGCCAGCGAGACGTCTTCCACCTTCTCGGTCATGATCTTGCGGAACTTCACGTTACTCGGCATCACCACCCCTGCGATGAACGCACCGAACAGCGCATGCAACCCCAGCATCTCCGTCAGGTAAGCCGAGATAATCAACAGAAGGAACATAAAAGCCACCAGACCCTTGTCGATCACTTCCTTATTATGATAGATATGTCCCACCATCTTCAGGAACGGCCGGACGGCAAAGAACATGAAAGCGATGTAAATCACCGAGAAGAGTATATTGTAGATCGCACTCAGCATCGAACCCGCCTGTGCGATGGCTATCACGACTGCCAGTAGGCACCAGGCCGTTATGTCGCCGTTGGCCGCGCTGGCGAGCGAGATCGTCCCCAGATGCGTACGCGTCAATCCCTTCTCCTGTATGATACGTGCCAACACAGGGAAGGCGGTGATACTCATGGCGATGCCCACAAACAGGGCGAAGGATAGGAAAGGCGTGCTTTTATCAGCGTAGGTGTCGTAGACGAAGTAGGCGGTAAGCATCCCGCAGAAGAAAGGAACAATCGTACTCGTATGGCTGATAAGGATCGTCTCCTTCAATTTTTTCCGTACCTCGGTGATATCCAGTTCCATCCCGATGGCAAACATAAAGAGGATCAGCCCGAACTGGCTCAGGATTGTGATGTTGGCCAGCGACTCGATAGGGAAGAGGAACCCCGAAACTTCGGGCGACAGATGCCCCAATACCGAAGGCCCAAGCACGATACCAGCCACGATCTCGCCGATCACCGTCGGTTGCCCTATCTTTTGGAACAACCAACCGAACAGGCGGCACGTCAGCAGGATCGTGATGATTTGCAACAGCAGGATGCCGATGGGCGACTGTATATGGTGGGTCATCAGTTCCCAGAAAACGGTGAAACCTTCCCCGAGGTCTTTCGGGGCGTCGTAGGCCGACGTGATGGCGCTTTCAAGCTGCTGGCTTTCTCCTTCCTTGGCGATGAAGTACATCAGCGAACCGAATACAACGATCATCACCAGGTAAAAAGCGATACTCTTTGTTCCTCTACTCATATATTGCATGGGTTTGATGCAAAATTAAGAAATATCCCCGTAATATCAATACGGTATGTTTTTTTCTTTTATCTTTGCGCTAAACCAATCTCAAATAATCATGGAGTCGCTGAATCTAATAAAGAATGACCCTTGGCTTGCCCCTTATAAGGAGGCGATAGAAGGAAGGTATCAATACGTGATAGAAAAGGAAAACATCCTGACTAACAAAGGTAAACAAACCTTGTCTGAAATGGCTTCCGGCTATCTGTACTTCGGCCTGCACAAGACCAACAAAGGCTGGGTGTTCCGCGAATGGGCCCCGAATGCCACCGCTATATATCTGATCGGTACGTTCAACGATTGGAAAAAAGAAGAACGGTATAGCATGAAACGCCAGGGATACGGCGTCTGGGAAATAGCTCTCCCCGAAGAAATGCTGCACCACGAAGACCTCTTCAAACTGCTCGTAGAGTGGGACGGAGGAAGCGGCGAACGCATCCCGGCATGGATACGCCGTGTCGTACAGGACGACAACACCAAGATATTCAGTGCGCAGGTATGGAATCCGGCCACACCGTATACGTTCAAAAATAAACGGTTTAAACCCAACACCGCCCCGCTGCTGATCTACGAATGCCATATCGGTATGTCGACTAACGAGGAGAAAGTGGGTTCATACGATGAGTTCCGCCGCAACATCCTGCCGCGCATCGCTCGCGAAGGTTACAACGCCATCCAGATCATGGCCATACAGGAACATCCTTATTATGGCTCCTTCGGCTACCATGTGAGCAGCTTCTTCGCCGCCTCGTCGCGTTTCGGCACGCCCGAAGAGCTGAAACAGTTGATAGACGACGCACACGGCATGGGAATTGCCGTTATCATGGATATCGTTCACAGCCACGCGGTGAAGAACGAAGTGGAAGGCCTCGGCCGTTTCGACGGTTCCTATAACCAGTATTTCCTTAGCGGTTCGCGCCGCGAGCATCCGGCCTGGGACTCGCTTTGCTTCGACTATGGCAAGAACGAAGTCCTGCACTTCCTCCTTTCCAACTGCAAGTTCTGGCTCGAGGAGTATAAGTTCGATGGTTTCCGTTTCGACGGTGTCACCTCGATGCTTTATTATAGCCACGGTCTGGGTGAAGCATTCTGCAACTACGGCGACTACTTCAACGGACATCAGGACGGCGACGCCATCGCTTACCTGACACTGGCCAACAAACTGATCCACGAGGTCAACAAAAACGCCATCACCATCGCCGAGGAAGTAAGCGGTATGCCTGGTCTGGCGGCTAAATATGAAGACGGAGGCTATGGCTTCGACTACCGTATGGCCATGAACATCCCCGACTACTGGATCAAGACCATCAAGGAAAAGAAAGACGAAGACTGGCATCCTTCCTCCATCTGGTGGGAGACGACTAACCGTCGCGCTGACGAAAAGACAATCAGTTACGCCGAAAGTCACGACCAGGCTTTGGTAGGAGATAAAACCATCATCTTCCGTCTGATAGATGCGGAAATGTATTGGCACATGCACAAGGACGATCATAACTTCATGGTCGAACGTGGTGTCGCGCTTCATAAGATGATACGCCTCGTGACGGCTTCGACCATCAACGGCGGCTACCTCAACTTTATGGGCAACGAGTTCGGGCATCCGGAGTGGATCGATTTCCCGCGCGAAGGCAACGGATGGTCGCATAAATACGCCCGCCGCCAGTGGGAGCTGGTAGACAACATGGATTTGAAGTACCATTACCTGGGCGACTTCGACCGCGAAATGATCGGGTTGATCCGCAGTGTGAAGAACTTCCAGTCTACCCCCATCCAGAAGGTGTGGGACAGCGACGGCGACCAGATCCTGGCCTATATGCGTAAAGACCTCGTGTTCGTGTTCAACTTCAGCCCCTCGAAGTCGTATACCGACTATGGCTTCCTCGTACCCGTAGGCGAGTACGAAGTGGTACTCAACACGGATGCTACCTGCTTCGGTGGCTTCGGTTTGGCCGACGACTCCATACATCATTTTACACAATTTGACCCATTGTATAAAAAAGAGAAAAAAGAATGGCTTAAACTTTACATTCCCGCACGCAGTGCTGTTGTATTGAGAAAAGTAAAAGTAAAGAAGTAATTCATTAAACAAAAACACATTATGTTATATCCGATGACATTCAAGCCTATCCTCAAGAAGATCCTTTGGGGAGGCTCAGACATCTGCCCGTTCAAGGGCATCACACCGGTTGAAGAAGGAATCGGTGAGAGTTGGGAACTTTCGCACGTGGACGGCAATTTTTCCGTGGTGGAAAACGGTGAGCTGGCTGGCAAAAACCTTGACGAACTGATCCGTACCTATGGAAAAGAGTTGGTCGGAGAGAAGGTGATAGAGCAGTTCGGCGAGACGTTCCCTCTGTTGATAAAGTTCATCGACGCCCGTGATGACCTGTCTATCCAGGTACACCCCGACGACGAACTGGCCCGCAAACGTCACAACTCCTTCGGCAAGACCGAAATGTGGTATGTGATAAATGCAGCTAAGGGGGCCGCCCTCTATTCCGGTTTCTCGCAGCAGATTGATGCCGACGAGTACGTGAAACGGGTGGAAAACAACACCATCATGGACGTTCTGAAGCGTTATGAAGTGACGCCGGGCGACGTTTTCTTCCTGCCCGCCGGACGCGTTCACGCAATCGGTGCCGGCTGCTTCATCGCCGAGATACAGCAGACCAGCAACATTACTTACCGCATCTACGACTACGACCGCAAGGACGCTAACGGTAACGGACGCGAACTGCACACCGAGCTGGCTAAGGATGCGATAGACTATACCTTGCTGCCCGACTACCGTACGCACTACAAAGGCCATACCAACGCGACGGTCGAACTGGCCGACTGCAAGTACTTCACCACCAACCTGCTGGATCTCGACACGATGATGGTGCGCGACTTCTCCGAGCTCGACTCCTTCGTAGTCTACATCTGCATGAGTGGCAAGGCTTCCATCCGTGACAATAAAGGCAACGAAATATTCGTCCATCAGGGACAGACCGTGCTCATGCCCGCCGATACACAGGTCGTCACGATCTCTCCGGCACCGGGCGCGAAGTTCATGGAAACGTATATCGGGGACTGATCCCGTCTCCTTACCGGTTGCCGCCCGATCTACGAAAAGGCGGCATACCGATCTTCCGGGACCGACCGGAGGGGATAGAAAAGGTGCTGAAGTTTATCGTCCGGAATAACCGGATCGGATAGCTTCAGCACCTTTACTTTATTATATATGCCGTAGGCCTGTTTGCAGATACGTCAACTGTTTCTGCCCGGATAAGGGAACCGCGTCAGCCCTTTGTACATGAACTGGTAGGTAGGAACCCGCAGGCCTGCCTTCTCGGCTTCGCGTACGACGTAGCCCGTCAGTGTCTCGATCTCCGTAGACCCTCCGCGGCGGAAGTCGCTGTGCATGGAGGTGGTCGAACCGTTCGGCATCATCTTCTGCGACTGGATCGACGTGAATACGATGTCGTCCGGCAACTCTATCCCTTTGGCCTCGGCTATGCTTTTCAATTCATACCCCAGTGTGATGAAGAAATCGTTGTGCTTCTCGATCACGTCGTTTATCGGCTCGTTGAAATAAGAGGTGATGGTGGCGGCGGTGGAGATCATAAAGAATTTCTTCCAGATCTCGACGTCTATGTCGGCCGGGTTGGTCACCAGGATGCGGGCCCTGTGCAGTAAGGAGCGGAACTCCTCCTGTTTGGCGCGGTCGCCCTCGTTGTCGCCGAAGAAAAGCCGGTCCTTCAGCGTGAATTTCTCCACCTGTCCGGGTGCAACCAGCCGGGCACCGATGTAAACGCAGCCTTTCCAGACAGGGTTGTCGGGCAGTAATTGTTGTATCCGTTCCGTGATGTCGGCTCCGTTGAGCAGGGGCACTACCACGGTGTCGGGCCCGATCACGGGACTCAGGTGGCGGATGTTGTCCTCCAGGTCGTAGCTTTTGGTGCAGCACAACAGGTAATCTACCGGGCCGATCTCGGCCGGATTGTCGGTAGCCAGTGTCGGACGGGCGGTTATCCGGCGGTACGATTTCTTGATCTGTAACCCGTTTTCGCGGATGGCCTTCAGGTTTTCGCCACGGGCAATAAAGAAAACGTCCACCTCATCGGAGTTTTCGTAATAAGCAGCCAGCGAACCTCCGTAATATCCGCCGACAGCTCCTATACCGGAGATAGCTATTTTAGTTTTACTCATATCGTTATCTAGGGGTTTTCACGTTTATAATCATGTTATGGGAGCACAAAGATGAAAAATAAATTCGAAAACTTTTATACGAGTTTGAGTTCTTTTAGAAAGTCGGGGAAACTTTGTTCAAAATTAACACCGAAGCGGTAGTCTGTCTTGGCTTCATAGGTGCGCCGGATACTTTCCGCCGTGAAATTCACGGCGATGGCAGCCGATTCGGTGAGGCTGAACCCGTTTTCCAGACCCGAAAGTAAGGCACTGGCAAAGACGTCGCCCGTACCATGGTAGTAGCCGGGTATCTTGCGGGTGAAAACGTACTCGATCGTGTCCGTTTCGCGGTCGTAGGTGGCGGCGCCGAGTTCATCCTCCTTGAAGAAGACGCCGGTCAGTACCACCCGTTTGGGCCCGAGGTCGGCCAGCTTACGCAGCGTGCTCTCGATGTAGGCGTGGGTATAAGGGCCGCCGTTGAACGGCTCGTCGAGCAGCAGGGCCGCCTCCGTCAGGTTGGGTACGATGATATCGGCTTTCTCGCAAACCGACCTCATTCCGGCGGCGAACTCGCGGGTGAAGATGGTATACAGTTCACCGTTGTCGCCCATCACGGGGTCGACCAGGATGAGGTTGTCGTCTGTCCTGAACAGTTCGAAGAACTCCTTTACGATATCTTGTTGCTCGAACGATCCGAGGAAGCCGGTATAGATGGCGTCGAACTTGATGTCGAGTGATTTCCAGTGTTGCATGATCGGCCGCATGTCGTCGGTAAGATCCCGGTAGGTGTATCCGCTGATCCCTCCGGTATGGGTGGAGAGGACGGCGGTGGGGAGTGCCGATGTTTCGATGCCGGCGGCCGATAAAATAGGTAAGGCTACTGTCAGTGAGCATTTTCCGAAACCGGAAATGTCGTGTATAGCTGCAACTCTTTTCTGGTGTGTCTTATTCTTCATACTATTTATTTTTATATCAATAGAACAACGGGTATGCGGGAAATGTTGGAAGCCGTTTGGGGTTGTTTTTCCCGGTAACCAAAAATAGGCAGTTTTCAGCAATATAAAAACGAGATTGTTATGAAATGAGTAAATTTTAGGTTCGGGGAGTCGTTTTGTCTTTTTGGGAGGATTTTGCAGCAGGGTAGGCCTGCTTTTATAAATATCGTAACTGAAATAGTTGAAGATGGTAGTAAAATAGTGGTTTCAGGGGGATATCTTTACATCAAAGTTTTTGAGATTGTTATCAGCCATGCTGAGTAATGTTTAAAAAATGATTATAGTTGAAATGATTTTTACTAAAACCGAATTCTTTCCACCGCTATCGGGCTGGGGCGAAAGAGTACAAAGATCAGTGTTGGTTTCCGGTAAACGGAAACGTGGTGTTTCACCAGAGTGGGCTTGCGAAGACTCTGCCAAAGGTAAAAAAGAGGACCAGGAGGCGAGTTACAAGCCGGATTATACGGGTGGTTTTATAACGGACTGGGAAGTTCCCGTTGAAATGCATACCCCGAAAAAGGGTAACAAAACGGGAACAGATTTTATTGTAGATTGGAAAAATTAAAAGTAAGAATAGTTTTTTTGAATGTAATTGGTGAAATCATACTTTTTACTCTATAACGTTAATCCTCATATCTAATAACGTTGTATCCCAAGCCCTTTAGAGGGCAAACAACCGCTCTGTTCGTGAGAATAGGGCGGCTTTTGTTTGTGGGTACCATAAGCAAAAGGTTTTGCCATCGTATTGGCAGAGCTTTGCCACCCTATTGGCAGACCTCTGCCATGCCTATGGCAGGACTCTGCCACCTACATGGCAAAACATTGCAAACAACATGGCAATAGATTGCGTTTTAAACGCAAATATACTTCTATGACTTACTCCACAATCCAGTCCACAATCTTTTCGGATAGCGGATCTGTTGGCGAGCCGTAGGAGGCGACCCAGTTGCTGTTTTCGTCGATCAGGAATTTGTGGAAGTTCCAGCCTACCTTGGCATTGGCGACACCGTTTTCGCTTTTCTGCGTGAGCCACTGGTAAAGGGGGGCGATGTCCTTTCCTTTCACGGATATTTTCGCCATCATGGGGAATGTGACCCCGTAATTCAATGTGCAGAACTTTTTGATTTCTTCGTTGCTGCCGGGTTCCTGTCCGAGGAAGTTGTTGGCGGGAAAGCCGATTATTACGAAGTTATCTTTCTCATATTTGGTGTATAATTCTTCAAGTTTGGCATATTGTGGGGTGAAGCCACATTTGGAAGCCACATTGACAACTAATACTTTCTTCCCTTTTAAAGAGGAAAGTGGGAAATCCTTTCCGTCGATTGTTTTCACAGTGAAGTCATAAAAACTTTTTTGCTGTGCGTTGATTGTTGTTGTCATTATTATTGCAATTAGAGTTATAATGAATGTTTTCATAAAAATGTCCTTTAGTTATATTAATATAACAACAAATCAATCTAAAAGTTGGATTACATGGGCACAACTTGAATTAAGCGGAAGGGAAGGTAACGCTGGGTTGCAAACAAAAACAGCATTCACCGTTTTACCGATAAATGCTGTTATCCTTTCCTCTTTTGTGACCCGGGAGGGGCTCGAACCCTCGACCCAATGATTAAGAGTCATTTGCTCTACCAGCTGAGCTACCGAGTCAACATGTGTTGGTTTCTTTATAGAGTGACCTGGGAGGGGCTCGAACCCTCGACCCAATGATTAAGAGTCATTTGCTCTACCAGCTGAGCTACCAAGTCATTCATGCAATAGGTTGTTTCCTGATTGCGGGTGCAAAGATAGAGGTTTAATTTTTCTTTGCAAACTTTTCATCCGGTTTTTTCGAAGGAATTTTACTCGAATTCAAAAATATCGGACGGAGTAGTACGCTTAAGCGCTATGAGAGAGACGTCTTTACCTACGCGCACTCCCTCCTGAAAAAGACGTATATCGATCGTTTTGAAGGCGAGCTCCGGGTGATTGTTGTCGCGGCTGAGGTGACACAACCAGATATCCTTCAGTTTCGGATCGTAGTTGGCGGCCAGGAACTCGGCGGCTTCGCGGTTGCTGAGGTGGCCGGTCGGGCTGGCGACACGTTCCTTCAGGAAGGCGGGATAGGTTCCGAAACGGAGCATCTCCTCGTCGTAGTTCGCTTCGATAATCAGGTGGTTGGCCATGCGCATGTAGCGGGTCACCGTGTCGGTGATATGGCCTACGTCGGTGGCGAAGGTAAACTTATGCTCACCATATTCTATATAATAGCCCACGTTGTCGGTACTGTCGTGGGGAACTTCAAAGGCGATGATATTGAAATCGCGGATGCTGAAAGGCACTTCCTTCTCGATAACCCGGCGGGAGGTAGACAGCGTCTCCTCCACATAACGGCTCTTTTCGATCCCACGGTGAACAGCGGCGGTGGTGTAGACCGGCAGGTTCATTTTTTCTCCCAGGCAGCCTACCGTCTTGATATGGTCTGCATGGTCGTGAGTGATAAGGACGGCCACGATTTTGGAAAAGTCGATCGCTTTATCTTTCAACACCTTCTTTATGGTTCGGATCCCGATACCCGCATCAATCAGTATCCCGAATTCGGGAGTACCCAGATAATAGCAGTTGCCACTGCTTCCACTTGCTAAGCTAAGAAATGATAGTTTCATGTTTTTCTATTCCGCCTCGCGGCACATTCTGTTTTACATAGTATTATCACGAACGGAACGCATCCGGGATCGTCACTTCCCCGATCAGCGAACAGTTCATGTGATCCTTCACTTCCTCCGGAGTCAGTCCGTGGCCGAAAAGGAACATTAACTTGGTGACGGCACTCTCCGTCGTGCTGTCGAACCCGCTTATCACGCCGGCCTCCAGCAGTTTATGCCCAGTCTCGTAACGGTGCATCTCGACGCTGCCGGCGCTGCACTGGGTGACATTAACAATCACAATTCCGCGGTCGACGGCCTCTTTGAGCATGGTCAGGAACCACTCGTAGCTCGGTGCGTTGCCGCTCCCGAAGGTTTCCATCACGACCCCTTTCAGATCGGGTATATTGAGTATGCTTTCCACTACCTGGGGAGAGATCCCGGGGAAGAGTTTAAGTATCGCAATGTTCCTGTCCAAGAGGTAATGAGGTTTCAGCGGTTTGCGTGATACCGAGTGATAAATCTGTCCGGTATCATACTTTATATAGATCCCCGCGTGCGCGAGAGCCGGGTAATTGTACGAACGAAACGCGTTGAAATTGTCGGCATTGATTTTGCTTGTCCGGTTGCCTCTCAACAGGTCGTTTTCGAAGAAGATGCATACTTCGGGCACGATGGGCACACCGTTCTCCTTGGCTGCGGCTATTTCGATGGCGGTGATGAGGTTTTCCTTTCCGTCGGTCCGCAGCATTCCGATGGGCAGCTGTGAGCCGGTGAAGATGACCGGTTTGCTCAGGTTCTCCAACATAAAGCTCAGGGCGGAGGCGGTGAACGACATGGTGTCGGTACCGTGCAGGATGACAAAGCCGTCGTACTGGGTATAGTTGTCGGCGATAATCCGTACAATCTTCATCCACGATTCCGGGCCCATTTCCGACGAGTCCATCACCGGGTCGAACTGGATGGTCGACACCGAGTAGCCCAGTTTCTTCAGTTCCGGCATATTGTCTCTGAGGTGCTGGAAATTAAAAGATTCAAGTACTCCGGTTTCAGGGTTTTCAATCATTCCGATTGTACCGCCTGTATAGATTAGCAGGATCGATGCCTTGTCACGTTGATCGTTCATGTTTACTGTCATACTGCAAAGGTAATAAATTATTCTTCTCCCTTCAATACCGGGACGCTTATGTGATATTTAACCGCTATTATGCGCATCAGGAATACTCCGAGTGCCGACGAGAACTGCGTGACGGCAGGACTGAGCCCGATCAGCATGCAGAGGTAGTAGACAAGCCCGCCGAAGACGCAGGCCAGCGCATAGATATCTTTCCGGAAAATCAACGGTTCCTCGTTGATTAATATGTCTCGTATCATCCCTCCGAACGAACCGGTGATAGTCCCCATCACGATAGCCACCCACATGGGGAAGCCGAACTCGAGTGTTTTGGCGATACCCACCACCACGAACAGCCCCAGACCGATCGCGTCGAAGATAAAGAAGGTATTATTGAGCCGGATAACGTATTTCCGGAAAATGATAACAAATAATAAAGCCAGCGCCGATACTGTTAAATAAGAAGTCTGTTCCATCCAGAACGGTGTCGCGTTGAGTAGTATATCGCGCACCGTACCCCCGCCAACGGCTGTGACCAACCCGACCACGTAGGCCCCGAACCAATCAAATTGTTTGGCGGAGGCGAGGCGGATACCGCTAATTGCAAACGCAAAAGTTCCGGTATAGTCGCAAAAGGTGATAAAATCTATCATTTTGTTTTTTCTGCAAAAATAAGTATTTCCTTTGGATTGTGGGTGTTTTCTAGTGACACAACCAAAGAATAATTTAAACCAAACGAATGCTGTACTGTTAATTATGTATAAGTTTGCATCGCACGGATGATGCAGGCTCAGGCTAAAAGATTGTAGGATAATGAAGAAGATTATATGGATGGGATTGTTCCTCCTGCTTCCGCTCCAGTGGATGTGGGGCCAGCATTTCCCTAAAATGGATACAAGAAACTACGTGAGTGACTCCACGTATTTTATGCCGAAGAAGCCCTGGTTGGCAGCCGCGGAAGTCTTCGGCCTGAACATGGGGATCTGGGCGTTCGACCGTTTCGCGCTGAACGCCGACTTTGCACGTATCAACGGACATACGATAAAGAGCAATTTCAAGACCGGGCCGGTCTGGGACACCGATATGTTTTCGACCAACCTCGTGGCGCATCCCTATCATGGATCATTGTATTTCAATGCCGCCCGTAGCAACGGGCTCAACTTCTGGCAGTCGATCCCCTATGCGGCCGGCGGAAGCCTGATGTGGGAATTCTTCATGGAGAACGAACCCCCTTCGATCAACGATCTGCTGGCCACCACCTTTGGCGGCGTGGAGCTGGGCGAGATCACCTACCGCTTGTCCGACCTTTTCATCGACGACCGTTCGAGCGGCGCGGAACGTGTGGGGCGCGAGATCCTCTCCGGCCTGATCTCACCGATCAGGGGAATCAACCGCGTGATAACAGGGGAGGCGTGGAAGCACAGGCCGCACAAGGGGAGAACCTACGCCTATGTCCCGGTGAACTTCATAGTAACCGCCGGCCCGCGTTTCCTCGCCGAGCAGGAACATTCGCGTCACGGGACGACGAGCATGCATGTCGGCCTCCGGCTGGATTACGGCGACCCGTTCGAAGACAAGTTCTATTCGCCCTACGAGTGGTTCCAGTTGCGTGCCGGTTTCGACTTCTTTTCGAGCCAGCCCGTCATCACCCAGGTGAACGCCATCGGTGCCCTCTGGGGAAAGCGCGTCTGGGAGAAAGGCCCTCGTACGCTCACCGCCGGTATCTTCCAGCACTTTGATTATTACGACTCGCAACTGCGTTCGAGCGAAGGTGGCAAGGTCTCGCCTTACCGCATCTCCGAAGCCGCTGCCGTGGGAGGGGGGATCATCTATTATAAACGTGCCGAACCGGCCGACAAGGTGGATGCTTTCGGTGCGTTCTACCTCAACGGCGTCGCGCTCGGGGGCGGCTCGTCCGACTATTTCCGCCTCGACAACCGCGATTACAACATGGGAAGCGGTTACAGTGCAAAGGCTTTCTCGGGCTTGACTTACAACGGTCGCTGGGGTTTCCTCCTGAACCTCGAGAACTACCATATCTTCACCTGGAAGGGATATGACCCGGACGTGGATCTTTCGACCGTCGACCCGCATACCTTCAACGTGCAGGGCGACAAGGGACATTCGCGCCTGACGGTCATGGAGGTGCGGCTCGTCTACCTTTCCGACAAGAAGTGGAACATCAGCCTGTCCAACCGTTATTTCTCCCGCCGCACCCATTACAGCTATCACGAGGACGTGAACCGTTCCACTTACGACCTGCGTCTCAGCATCGGGGTGAAGATCTGATCTGCCGGGCCTCCGTCGGGCGAAAAAAAAGATGCCTGCCTTTTCCGCGAAAGCATGCACCCGCTTCGTAAAAAGCATGCATCCTCTTCCGGAAAAGGTAGGCATCATGTGTGAAAGGGCTTCGCGGCCCTTCCGTATCTTTTGCCGCCCGTCCCGTCATACGTCGGGGAGGGGAGGCGGCGTACCGTATCAGTTCTTTTTCGAACGTTCCAACTCGTTGAGGTTTTCCATCTTCTTCCGTTGCAGGAACTCGTAGATACCTTCCAGATGTTCCGTCACCCGCTGGTTGCCGAACTCGTAGACTTTGGTCACCAAGCCGTCGAGGAAGTCACGGTCGTGAGACACCACGATCAGCGTACCGTCGAAATCGAGCAACGCCTGCTTCAGGATGTCTTTCGTTTTCATGTCCAGGTGATTCGTCGGCTCATCGAGGATCAGCAGGTTGACCGGTTCGAGCAATAGCTTGATCATCGCCAGACGTGTGCGCTCGCCTCCCGACAGAACCTTCACCTTCTTGGCCGAATTTTCGCCGCCGAACATGAACGCGCCCAGCAAATCCTTTATCCTGTTGCGCACGTCGCCCACCGCCACGTCGTCGATCGTCTGAAACACCGTCAGGTTCTCGTCCAGCATCGAAGCCTGGTTCTGGGCAAAATAGCCGATCATCACGTTATGCCCCATCGTCAGCGTGCCGTCGTGTTCGATCTCCTTCATGATACATTTCACCAGGGTCGATTTACCCTCGCCGTTCTTACCGACAAAGGCAATCTTGTCGCCCCGCTCGATAGTCAGGTTGGCGTTGCGGAACACCGTGTGGTCACCATACGACTTCGCCACGTTTTCGATCGTCACCGGATACGAACCGGAGCGGGGCGAAGGCGGGAATTTCAACCGCAAAGCCGAGGTATCCTCCTCGTCGACCTCCAGTATCTCCAGCTTCTCAAGCATCTTGACGCGGCTCTGCACCTGCAAAGTCTTCGAATAAGTCCCCTTGAAACGTTCGATAAACTCCCTCGTCTCGGCAATCATCTTCTGCTGCTCGTCGAAAGCCTTCTGCTGCTGTACGCGGCGTTCGAGGCGGAGTTGCAGGTAACTGCTGTAATTCACCTTGTAGTCGTAGATGCGACCCATCGTCACCTCGATCGTGCGGGTGGTGATGTGGTCGACAAACGCACGGTCGTGGCTGATGACAACCACCGCCTGTCCGTTCTCGATCAGGAAATCCTCCAGCCACTGAATCGACTCGATGTCCAGATGGTTGGTCGGCTCGTCCAACAGCAACACGTCGGGCTTCTTCAGCAACAATTTGGCCAGTTCGATACGCATCCGCCAGCCACCGCTGAACTCGCTGGTCTGCCGTGTGAAATCCTCCCGCTTGAAACCCAGCCCCAGCAGCGTCTTTTCGATGTCGGCGTCGTAGTTGATCTCCTCGATCGAGTAGAACTTCTCGCTCAGGGTCGACACCCGTTCGATCAGCTCCATGTAGCCGTCCGACTCGTAGTCCGTGCGCGTCTCCAGCTCCTTGTTGATCGCTTCTATCTCGGCCTCCATCTCATGCAGGTGGGCGAATGCCTGCGCCGTCTCCTCAAATACCGTGCGACCGTCCTCGGTCATCAAATGCTGTGGAAGATAGGCGATTACCGTATCCTTGGGGGCCGAAACCTTTCCCCGGCTCGGTTCGCGTACCCCGGCCAGTATCTTGAGCAGGGTCGATTTGCCCGCCCCGTTCTTCCCCATCAGGGCGATCCGGTCTTTCTCGTTAATCACGAAAGATATATCTGAAAAGAGGGCACTGCCGCCAAACTCTACTGTAAGTCCATCAATTGAAATCATACGTACATTATATATATTGTAAAAAGCAGGCGCAAAGGTAGGAAAAATGTTCATATAAGCAATCGCACCCCCTCTATGCCGATGGAAATGTAGGTTTTACGACGAAAATTCCCTGATTAATATTTGTTTTATGTCCATAAAGCACTATCTTTGCACCCGCTAATACAAACAGCGTAAAATAATAATTCAAACATGGCAACAAAAATTAGATTGCAGAGACACGGTCGCAAAAGCTACGCTTTTTATCAGATCGTAGTTGCAGACAGCAGGGCTCCACGTGATGGAAAGTTTATTGAAAGGATAGGTTCTTATAATCCGAACACTAATCCTGCTACAGTAGATTTGAACTTCGAAAGAGCTTTGTATTGGTTACAGGTAGGTGCACAGCCTACAGACACCACTCGTAACATTCTTTCTCGTGAAGGTGTTTGCATGAAGAAACACTTATTGGAAGGTGTAAAGAAGGGTGCATTCGACGAAGCAGCAGCTGAAGTAAAATTCCAGGCTTGGTTGAAAAACAAACAAGCTTCTGTTGAAGCAGTAAAGACAAAAGATAGCGAAGCTGCTAAGGCAGCAGAAAAAGCTCGTCTTGAAGCAGAAAAAGAAGCAAACAAGGCAAAAGCTGAAGAAGTAGCTAAAAAGAAAGCAGAATTAGCAGCCGCCGCTGCCGCAAAAGCAGCTGAAGAAGCAGCAGCAAACGCTCCTGCAGAAGAAGCTCCTGCAGCAGAAAGCGCAGAATAATTCCTGCCTGCCAAATAAAAAAGAGGACATCCTTATCGTAAGGATGCCCTCTTTTTTTATGCCCGAAACCATGCGGGTATGGTTGAAGCCACGTGGTGTATTGCCTACCCACGTGGCTCGAAATTACTTTTTGCCCAACAGGAATCCGTTGATCTGTTCAACGAACTGTTCCTTTGAAAGCGCGCCCTGTGCGATCTGCGGTTTTCCTTTTGCCGGGATGAACAGCAGGGTAGGGATGCTCTGTATGCCGAAAGCGGCGGCCAGTTCCTTCTCGTTGTCGACATTGATCTTATAGATGACGATGTCGTTCTTATACTCTCCGGCCAGTTCCTTCAGGATGGGAGAAACTTTCTTGCAGGGTCCGCACCAGTCGGCGTAGAAGTCTACGATACAAGGCTTCGTGCCTTCGTATACCCATTCCGATTGATTTTTTTCGTAATTATATACTTTGGTCAGGAAATCTGCCTTGTTCAGAACGACTACTTCGCCCTGAGCAGCGACACCTCCCGTTTCATTTTTATCCGATTTGGCAGACATGGAGCAACTGACGAGCAGCAACACGACTGAAATCAGGAATAAATCTTTCAACTTTCTCATATAAAATTTATTACTTCATTGATAATTATAGAATACAAAAATAGCAATAAAACGGATACAACTCCCATCCCTTGCGGTTAAAAGAAAAATATTAGCGTAAAAAGAAAAAAATATCTCCAAAGATTAGGAGATATAAAAATAATCACTACCTTTGCACCGCAATCGAGAGAAAACGATAGCAAAACATATTGGAGAGGTGGCAGAGTGGTCGATTGCGGCGGTCTTGAAAACCGTTGAACTGCGAGGTTCCCGGGGTTCGAATCCCTGTCTCTCCGCGATATAAGGGTGTAAATCAGTTATTTATGAGATTTACACCCTTTTTGCATTCAATATAAGGTCGTGTATTTTTATGTTTTTTAGCCAATAGCCTTTGTGATAAATTCATTTGGAACAAAAATTATAACTTGAATCCTCTACTTTTCTTGGTTCCTCTGTCATGTTGCGTAAACTTTGCCGTAATTTATCAAATTGTTCTTTAAACTATTCTTCTATTTACTTTACAAGGATTTCCAACAGCAAGGCTATTTTCCGGAATTGATTTTGTAACCACACTTCCTGCACCAATCACACTTCCTTTTCCGATAGTCACTCCGGCAAGAATAATGCTGCCGCCACCAATCCATGCATTATCTTCAACTACGATTGGCAGAGCTTTGGTCTTGAAGAACAGCTCTCCTGATTTTTCATCCCAATTATCCACAAATCTTTCCTCGAAATGAATAGGATGAGTAGCAGTGTAAAACTGTACATTGGGAGCAATCAGCACTCTGTCACCAATATGAATATGATTTTCATCCATCATCGTACAGTTATTATTGATGATCGTCTTTTCTCCGATAAAAATATGCTTACCGCATTGACAAGTGAAGTTATAGCCTATGCTCGAATGAATCCCGATGCTTCCTAACATCTTGGAAAGGATTTCTTTTCTTTCCTTTTCTGTGGTTGTTATATCATTCAACACAGATAGATACTTTTGGGTTTTGACTATCATTTCTAAAACTTCTGTATCCAAATAGTTGCAATATTCTCCGGACAAAAAACGTTGGTAGTTGTTTATTTCTTTCATTATTTTGAATCCCGATTTAAGATATATATTATGGTATAAAGGTATGAAAAAAGAGCAATCTTAAAAAAAACATAGGTGTTTTGTTTCTTGAATACGTAAGTATTTTTCATAACCGTCCGGCAGCTTTTTTTCAAAAAGATAGGCTGTGTTTAACAGATGGGTAGGCAGTGCTTTGTAAACGGGTAGGCATTCATTTTCAGGCTTCGTACTTTTTGAGATTTTTTTTTAAATCAGGATTCACCTGATCTGTATTTGTGGTTTAGGTATTGATATTTATAGAGTAACTTGTTGACGCCACCTTAAAAAGCGGCGTCACCTTTCAGTTTTAGCGTGGTGACGCTGGAAAAGAGCTCTGGCGTCACCACATTATTCTTTGAATATCAGAACGTATGTTCTGTATTTTTTTTAGTGACGCCGAGAATCTATCTTATTTTAATTAGAGATTTACCTTATTGCTTTCTTCCTATTAAATTCGTAGATTTGTTGTGAACAAATAAAAACGATACCCTAAATGGAAGAAACTATTCGGATACAGTATTATCAGTCCCCTTGCGGAAAATTGATTATCGGTTCATATGGAGGTAAATTATGTTTATGTGACTGGCTGAATGAGGAGCGTAGAAAGCTGATAGATGCCCGGCTTCAGAAAGAACTGCATGCCGTATATGAGGAAGGTACGTCTGCTATCATTGAAGAGGCAATGACTCAACTTGATGAATATTTCGACCAAAAACGCAATGTTTTCAATATTCCTTTGCTTTTCGCCGGAACAGATTTTCAGAAGAAGGTTTGGAATGAACTGCTGAAAATACCTTATGGGATGACAGAGTCGTATGCCGGGCTATCACAGCGTTTGGGTAATCCCAAAGCCGTACGTGCAGTAGCTGCTGCCAACGGTGCGAATGCCATTTCGATATTTGTTCCTTGTCATCGTATTATTGGCAGCAATCATCAGCTGACAGGTTATGCCGGAGGGCTTGAGGCGAAAAAGTTATTGCTCGAACTGGAATCGCCTGCAAGCTTGTTTGGATAGTTGGTAGACCGATGGCTAAATCCCGACAATCTTCTCGAACCGCTTCTCCATACATACGCTGACGTCGGTCGTAACGAACTTCCCGTTGTAGAAAAGAGTGAACAGGGTAGCCGGGGTAGGAGCGTCCTGTGCCTGTTCCATCGTCTCCAGTTTGATGATTTTCAGCGGTATACCTTTCCTTTCGGCCATCTCTGCCAGCGTACCGCGTACATGAAATTCCGTGAACGGGCAACGGTTGGTGTAATAGACGACCGCGCCGTTCTTCTCCTCGCATTCCCCGCTTCGCACGCTTGCCCTGAACGACGGGTCGGGGGCTTCGGAGTCGATTTTCAAAGCCAGCAGGCTGAAACCGTCAGGCAGCTTCTCAACCGTTTGGAAACCTTGGCGCAAAAGCCATTTGGTGTCGCTCATAAAATGGAACTTGGAGGTGCCCGCTACGGTGACCAGCCCCGCCTTTCCCTGTGCCCTGGCATCGTCGATGGCGGATTGCAACAGGGCCTTTCCGTGCCCGCATCCTTTGTACTGCCCTGAAACCCAGAAGCAGTTTATCATCAGATAACCGGGGGCATCGACGGGAACCCATGCCTTTTCGGCGGGAACATATTCGATAAATACCTTGGCGCGTTCGTCGAGACGGCGGAATACGTATCCGTTATCGAACTCTTTCCTGAGCCATTCCTTTTTCAGCTCGTAACTTTCCTTGCATTTCTTGTCGGAGAAGGCGCAGCAGATATGTTCGGTTGCGATGTTTTCCTTCGTCAGGGTGATGTATTTCGTTTCCATGATGATTTTATTTTATGGGTATGTAAATCTTGGTTAGAGCCGCTTCGCTGTCCGTCCCGGTGTAATGGATGTATTCCTCGAAAGGCATCCCGTGGCGGATGGTGTGGTTGAAGCTGACGCTGATGTTGTTGTAAAACTCCTGCAGGCTGGAATAACTGCCTTTCAACGTATAAACGGCATATTTCCCTTTCCGCAGCCGGAGTGTGCCGAAGACGCCTGCCGCTTCGACCGGCTTATCCACCGTTGCACAGGCGTAGAAGCGGCATTGTCCGGCTGTGGTGACGTTCGGATCGTCGAAGCTCAGGCCGATGAAGCGGGTGGCGGCGGATAGTGCCTGCTTTTCTTCCAGGAACTTTATCAGCTTGTTCCAGGCCGTTTCGTAAGGCTTTTCCTCCCCGTATTGTCCCACGATGCGGATATAAATCAGATTTAGGTCTTCCTCCTCGCAGATTTCCGAAGGGACGGTTTCGTATTTGCCACCGCTGCTTTTCACATATTCCTGCAAGCGGGCGTTCAACTCGTTGATATAGGCTTTCGGCGAGATTCCGAACAGCTTCCTGAAGGCTTTCGAGAACGATTGCGGATTGTCGTAGCCTACCCGCGCGGCCAGCTCGGCAAGCGTCATCTCCTCCGTCTGCATATACATGATGGCCCGTTCCATCCGCTGCCTGGCCATGTAGGCATAGAGGGATTCGTCGAGGGCGGAGCGCATGATGCGGAGCAACTGCCGCCGGGATACACAGATCCTTCCGGCTATAACGTCCAGTTGTAACGGCTGGTGCAGGTTAGCGCTGATGTAATCGATTACCTGGTTTACCTTTTCCTGATAGATATTTTCGGTACTGCTTCGCATGCTTCTGATTCTTTAGCGACAAAAGTAGGCAATCTATACTGACCGGGAGTTGTCCAATCCGGCCAAATTCGTTTTCGTTTCGATTGCCTCCTGTGCGTCTGTCTCTTCTATCTGTTACGGAGATGGTTGAAGACGTCTTTTATTTTTAATGTCCTTACTTTTTCCCTGTGCTTGTGTACATATATAAGAAAGAAAACGGTAAAAGTATTTAAGTATATATCTTTCAGGTCGAAAATAAACAAGGGTTTGAGGTAGATGAAATCCAATACCCCCTTTTCCCAGACGATATTGCCGAGCAAAGCACAGATAATCCCCGCTGTTTGGAAGATGATGGCAATGTCGAGGAGCTTTGTCTTTTTTGACAGGCTTCTCAATAATACGTATAATGCCAGTATGATACATTCGGCAATGGCGAAGATGACCATGTGTATCCAAAAGTCTATATTGATATTCAGTTTCTGGTTCAGGAGGTAGTTGACGTAGCTGTGTTTGTCGTTGAATACCGGCCTGAACTCGAAGAGCGAAGGGATAATATCGAAATGAGTGTCCATATAAAAATGATAGATCACGATCTTTGTCGCCTGATCGATGAAGATCAGCAGGAGTGTCCACCATATAATCTCTCTGGTTTTCATAATTTATTCTGTTGTTGAAGGATGGGTAATCTGTTCTTTTGCCCGGTTTGTTATTTCGCGGATGAAACCGGTTTTTGCATCGGTGTAGCCGTCGCGGTCATGTTCGTACTCTTTTTGTAGTTTGACTTTCAATTCTCCGTAGGCTTGCGCCGTGTCGGGATGGGAGAGAAGGTAGTCGCGGAAATAGAGTTCGTCCCAGTCGCCGGAGTATCTTATGTGGAGGTGGAAGGCCTGACCTTTAAAGCCTTCGGGGGTATAGCCTTTCATAAACATCATATGAGGAGGCGGATTCCCGGGTTGGGGGGAATAGATGTAACCCTCCGCTTCGATGGTCGGGATGAGGCGGATGAGGTCGGTTTCCAGCTGTATTTCCAGCAATATGTCAATCGTCGGTTTGGCTGTCAGTCCCGGTACGGATGTGCTTCCGATATGGCTGATGCGGACGATATTTTCCGCTCCTACGGCTTTCACGAGGCAGTCTTTTTCTGTTTCGTAACGCTTGGGCCAGTCCCGGTCGTGTGCCGAGAGGATGATCGGGAACAGCTGCCAGAGTTCTTCGTTACTCATTTCGTTCAAATTCTTATTTTTCATGGCGGTAGGGTTGGAAAGGTTATTCCGGTTCGTCCGTATCCAGGCAGAAAGGATGGCCGGAGGGGTCGAGCAGTGTACGGGAAGTTTTGAAGTATTGCTCGCCGGCCAAGCTGGCTCCCAGGCTGAGGGCGTGGCGGACGGCTTCCTCCAGGTCGTCGACGTAGAAGTCGAGGTGGAGCATTTGTCCCTGTCTCCCTTCTTGCCAGGGCCAGACGGGCGGTTCGTATTCTTCTATCTCCTGGAAGGCGATGACCATGCCGGTGGGCGAGGTGATGGCCGACCAGCCGTTTGCCTGCGGGTGTGTCCACTGCCAGTTGAGGAGGCGGCTGTAAAAGGAGGCCATGAGGCCCGCGTCCTTACAGTCGATCACGATGTTGATCCGGTTGATTGTTGCTTGCTTTGTTTCCATGTTTCCAAAGATAAGATAAGTTTTCGAGATATGGAATTTCCGGGAAAGAGATGCTATTCGATGGCATAACAGATGCTTCCCGGCAGCATAACAGATGCGCAAATAGGGGAGAGAAAGGAAGAATGGATGGAAATAGTCTTTTGTTTCTTACCGAAAAGGATTAATTTTGTGAGGAAACAAATAAGCAGAAATATTCATGTTCAATAAACTTGTGGCGATAGAGCCTGTAAGCCTGATTCCGTCAGCAGAAAAGAAATTGCAAGATTTTGCGAAAGAAGTAGTTATGTACGATGACATACCCGCGGGAGATGAAGAGGTGGCTGCCCGTATCGGGGATGCGGACGCTGTCCTTTTGAGTTACACCTCCCGGATCGAACGGGCGGCACTGGAGAAATGCCCGAATGTCCGCTATATCGGGATGTGCTGTTCCCTTTACTCGCCGGAGAGCGCCAATGTCGATATCCGCTATGCCAACGAGCGGGGGATTGTTGTGACCGGTATCCGCGATTATGGCGACGAAGGGGTGGTGGAGTATGTTATCAGCGAGCTGGTTCGTTGCCTGCACGGCTTCGGACAGGAGGCATGGGATGAAATGCCTCGCGAGATCACCGGATTGAAAGTGGGGATCGTCGGGCTGGGTAAGTCCGGTGGGATGATTGCCGATGCCTTGAAGTTCTTCGGTGCCGATGTCGCCTATTTCGCCCGGAGCGAGAAGGAAGAGGCACGTAGGAAAGGTTACCGTTTCCTGCCACTGGGTGAGCTGCTGGCACAAAGCGAAGTGGTTTGCTGCTGCCTGAATAAGAACACGGTCTTGCTGCATGAAGCGGAATTTAAGCAGCTCGGTAATAAAAAGATATTGTTCAATACAGGGTTGTCTCCTGCCTGGGACGAGACCCCGTTTGTGAAGTGGCTGGAAGGCGACAACCTTTGTTTCTGTGATACTGCAGGTGCTTTGGGCAACGCCCAGTTGTTGAGCCATCCGCACGTACGTTGCATGCAGGTGTCGACCGGCCGTACACGCCAGGCGTTCGACCGCCTGAGCGAAAAAGTACTGGCCAACCTCTCAGAATACGATGGGTGAGGTGATATTGAGCAGGGTGTTCACTACCGACCATCCTGCTATCTCTGCCGTTGCGCTGTAGACGTCGATGACGGCATGCACCTGATCGTTCCTGATCTCTACCCACTGGGTATCGCCCGTAAATCCGGGGGTGGACTGCATTGTCACCTCCATGTTCGCTGGTCCTACCGAAGCCCGTGAGGCCGCTACCGTAACATTGACTTTCGTCGGGAAGAGTTGGATGGCTTCCACCGCATTTCCGGAGAAGACGACGCGCTGTTCCGTTTGCAGCGATTCATCGTAGACAGCGGTTCCTTTCAGGGCGTTAGGGCCTTTCTCGTTGAAAAAACGGGCGGTGGCGTTTCCCATCAGGGCGGCAGTCCGCAGCACATCGAAGCCGCCGGTAGCCCCGGAGGCCAGGTAGACACGGGTGCCGTTTGCCTTGGCTGTCTCCGCTACCTCGCGATAAAAGAGGTCGTCGGCCAGCGCCCCGATCGAAAGGGTGACAATGGAAGTGCCGTTTTTCAGTGCAGGCAACGCCAGCTCTTTCATGGCGGCAGGCGAGGCGGCTTCCACCAGATAGTCCGGTTTCAGGGCAAGCAATTCTTCGATGGTCGCACATACCCGGCAAGGTTTCCCGTGTTGTTGCATCCGGGCAGCCAGGTTTTCTGCTTTGGAGACTGTGCGGGAGTAGACCCCCACTAACTCATATTCGGGCAAAATGCCTTTGATTACAGCGTCGGCCACGATACCTCCGAGCCGTCCGCATCCAACAATTACTAACTTTTCCATGCAGGCAAAGGTACTTGATTTTAATCTGATTTCCCAAACGGGACTAGCGAATATGCGAGAGGGGTTATTTCTTCATAGGGAGAAATGTCATTCCGTTGACACTTTGTATCTCGCCTGTGGGTTCGAAGCCCAGCTGTTTGTAGAAAGGAATAGCATATGTGGACGAGTTGACGGTTATTTCGGAAACCGGAGAATCGTTTTCCATATAGTCGAAAAGCTTTTTTCCTATTCCTTTTCTATGGTGTTCCGGTTTGATGAAGAATAACGAAATATGTTTCCCGTTGTTCTTCGTTCCCAGGATACCGATAAGTTCGTTCTGTTCAAAAGCCCCGTAGATGGTCAGTTCGTCCATGAGCTGTTCATTGTAAATAAAACTTTTGAAACTCTCCAACCCTTCGTCGTTGAAGTCCGACCGGCCACAATGGATATATACATCGAGTGCGAGGTCGGTTGCTGTGTTGTATGCTGTTTTTTCTAGCTTGCGTATCATTTTGTTGTTTATCCGTGCGTTTATTTTAATCCTTTTTTGAAAAGTATCATCGATAAGGCATCCTTCACCTGCTCTTTTTCGGTGATGGTAACGGTCATAGGGATGAGTTTTCCGCTGGGTTTGGCCCGGTAGAATTCTTCTTTGATGCTTTCCGTAATTTCCATTCCGGCGATACGGTCCAGGTGTTTTTCCGTGAAGTAGGAAGTGACTTTGAAAAAGCTCTGGTAGACAACCAGCCAGGCAAGGTTTTTCTTCTTCGACAGAACTTTGCATAACCAGGCCTTCCCGTCGTTGTAATAGTTCCATTCGAGTGTCAGGTCGGCGGCTGCGGCCGATGCGCTGAATTCTTCGAATGCGGGAAAACTAGCCTTCAGAACGTCGGCGATGACTTCATTAGTGGGGAAAACGTTTTTGTCTTTTAAAATCAGAGGTTCCATAATGTTGTGTATTTCGGTGTATAAAATAAAGAGAATTGTATAAGGATATGTCGCCCGTTAAAGGGTCAATATTTTTTCTCCGTTCTTGAGATATTCGGTTAGCGGGGCTCCCATGTATCTGACGGTAACACCCAGTTTCTCGATGATTGGCTTCACTTCGAACCTTTCGCAGCAGTCCTGGCAGGCTTCGACGGTGACGCCTGCTTGAAGCATTTCCAGGATTTCCGTCTGCACCTGCGTATCCTGGGCGGCGAGCTTAACGGAGGCTCCCCAAAGGATCACGTTCACTTCTTTCCACCAGCCTCTCTTTTTGGAGTTGAGGGTGTACATCGATAACATATTGAATATGGTGTCTTTATTGTCGGTTGTCCAGAGAATGTTTAATTTGTCGTTCATAATAAGATGATTTATGTATATGGTTATGTCGATTCGCAAATGTATATAAAAAATAGAATTAAATACTCCTTGAGGGATAATCTCTACTCTTAAGGGAAAACACTTTTGCATATTGGAAAAATATTTTGTTATTTGGAATAAAGTGAGTAGCTTTGTTGCAAATAATTAATCATGAGAATAATCACATTTGCAGCCATAAGAGAATATTCTAAGAAACATGCTGATGCAGATGTCGCTTTGAGAGATTGGTATAAAAAGACGGAAAGAAGCGATTGGTCATGCCTGGCAGATGTAAAGCAAACATTCAATAGTGTTGATTTTGTGGGCAATGACCGATTTGTTTTTAATATAAAAGGTAATGACTATAGATTGGTTGCTATCATATTATTTGCTGTCAGAAAAGTTTTCATTCGCTTTATAGGCACACATAATGAATACGATAAAATAGATTGTTCTAAGATATAGTATTTTGCATTAGTGAGACACACTTTAAACTGTAGATAAATATGGCAAAGATAAAAGATAAAAAACAGTATGATGCAGCCTGTGCAAGAATAGAAGAACTGCTGAAGGTTGTAAATAACAATACACCTACTGATAACAAGAATTTCCTTGAACTGGATTTGCTTTCGGACTTAGTAGCCGATTACGAAGAAGAACATTTTCCAGTGGAAACCCCTCTTCTGGTAGATGTACTTAAGCTTCGTATGTATGAAATGAATCTTACCCAGACAAAGCTCTCAGAGTTGTTGAGTGTCAGTCCTTCCCGGATTAGTGAGTATCTTTCCGGTAAATGTGAACCGACATTAAAGGTAGCCAGAGATATAAGCCGGAAATTACATATTGATGCTAATATTGTTTTGGGTGTGTAATCTCTTCAACTTCATTCAATTCGAAAATAGCTTCGACAGGAACATTGAAGTACCGGGCAATCTTTAATGCAAGGATAGTTGAAGGAACATATTTACCTGTTTCGATGGTATTTATGGTTTTGCGGGTAACCCCGATGGCAATGGCCAGTTCTTCCTGGCTGATATTTTTCATTGCCCGGTATACTTTTATTTTGTTATTCAGTTCTTTACTCTCCATCCGGTTATTGTTTATTCTGGATTAGCCAGTATACATTTACTGTGATAACGGCAATAAGCAAGAGGATCATGCAATACATCTTGACCGATAAGTGGATATAATCATCCAGAAAATAAATGAGTATTACGCCTGTGGAAATAGCAAATAAACCTCTAGCCTGTGCCTTGTAAGCAAAACTTTGGTACATTTCGTTACCCAAAGCATTGGATAACTCTTTGTTGTTCTTGATTTCCCGGCGGAGAAACAGACTTTTAATCGTTGCATAAATGAACAATAAGCCGAAAATCGCCGAGAACGTACTACTGATATTAATAACTAATTTACTGAAAGGGAGATGAGCAATAATCCCTCCGATTATCCAAAACCCAAAGCCGATGGACTGTAATAGGATTAACTTTAATCTTGCCTTCTCTGTTTTTCGATGATAGATGCTTCCATAATGATGAATGTGTTAACTAGTGTTTATTGATATAACCCTTAGGTTTTATAAAGTAACCTATGGGTTACAAATATAAGTACTTATTATGAAATTATCTATCTTTCTTCCTCTTTTTTATCTAGCCTTTTCTCCCGGCAGTGATGAGAGTTTTATTTACCTGTTTGTGACCGTCTCCCGGCTGGTCAGAATCTCGTCCATATGTCCGAGTGCCCAATCTACCAGGTTCTGGATATGAGGCATGAGCGTCGTGCCCATTTCCGTGAGGCAATATTCCACGCGGGGCGGCACTTCGGGATAGACTTTGCGGTGCACAAGGCCGTCGGATTCGAGGGTACGGAGCGTGACGGTCAGCATCCGTTGTGAGATATCGTCGATGGTCTTGTGGATGTCGCTGAAACGCATCGTGCCGTTCGCACTCAGTGTAGTCAGGACCAGCATCGACCATTTGTCGCCAAGCCGGCTGAGGACGTCCCGGACCGGGCAATTTCCTGTAGGATGAAAATTTTTCATTTTCTTTATTTTCGTATGAAGTTGAAACTCAATAATGGTTACCTGCGTGTAAGTAGCTTATTCCGAGGTGCGTTCTTGTTTCTTTCGCCCGGATCGTCTACATTTGCTGCACAAAGGTAATAAACTTACGAAAGGTAACTATTGTTTCACTTAATAATTACAATTATGTCAAAGAAAGTAGCAGTTTTAGCAGTAAATCCGGTGAACGGATCAGGGTTGTTCCAGTATCTGGAAGCATTTTTTGAAAACGGAATTTCTTATAAGGTGTTTGCTGTTGCCGAGACGGCAGAGATCAAGACAAATTCTGGTATCAAGCTGATCGTGGATGATGTGATCGCCAACCTGAAAGGGCATGAGGACGAGTTCGATGCGCTGGTGTTCGGTTGCGGCGATGCCGTTCCGGTGTTCAGCGAAAATGCCGACAAGCAGTACAACCAGGATATGCTGGCCGTTATCAAAGCCTTTGGTGATAAAGGCAAGATCATGATCGGACATTGTGCCGCCGCGATGATGTTTGAGATCGCAGGCGTTGCGAAAGGAAAGAAAGTGGCCGTTCACCCGTTGGCAAAGCCTGCCATCCAGTCTGCCCAGGCTACCGACGAAAAATCCGAGATAGATGGTAATTTCTACACAGCACAGTGCGAAAACGCTATCTGGACGATGCTGCCGCAGGTGGTCGAGGCACTGAAGTAATCCGTTCCTCTTCGTCCGAACGCTTGGATGAAGAAGGTATCTAAATGGAAATCAGCTAAACGTCGGGGAAAGGTTATTCGGGTAAGATACACCATCCCCGTACGTTTTTATGAGTAAATTATTTTGGCTTCACAAAGCCTACCGGGTTACGTGGCTTATCTGATAGTGTCTTTTGTACTTGCAATTCAGCCAGTGTTTTATTGATTAATTCAAGTTGTATCCGGGTATCTTCGTTGATGTCGTTGTAATCGGTGAACGTCTCTTCGATATATTCTTTCAGGTCTTTTATTTCCTGCTTAAGCGCTGTGAACTTATCTGTCGTAGGATTCAATATTTGGTGACGGACTGCAACAAAAGCTCGCATAATACCTCTGTTTATCTCTATTGAAATCTTTGAATTAAGAACACTGCTAAGCATTGCCACTCCTAACTCTGTAAAAGCAAAAGGCATGTATTTAAAGTTGCTTCCACTCCCTTTGTTCAAGGTGCCAATTTGGCATCTTGAAAGTTCTTCCTTTGTAAGTTCAAACATAAAGTCCTCGCCTTCAAAGCGTTCAATGTTACGTCTTACTGCCCGTTTTAATTGTCCGGTTTCAGTTCCGTACATTTCAGCTAGATCTTTGTCCAGCATCACTTTTTGACCTCTTATTTCATAGATCTTACTTTGGATTAATTGTATTTCGTTCATAGTTAAGATATTTTTATGATTAATCTTAGTGGCGTAAAGATAACCATTATTTGTTTTCAGTATGCTTAAAGCCTTATTTTTTATTCTCTGGTAGGATTTTAAGACTATGAGGTGCTAAAATTGCACCTCAAACTGAGACATTTTTAAAATGAAACCCCCTCTCCGCAATATAAACCCCGCTCAGGATAAAGACCGATCCGATCAGGGCGATCACTGTGATGATTTCGTCGATCACGATGGCGGAAGTGATCAGCGTCACCAGCGGGACAATATAGATATAGTTGGCCGTGCGGAACGGACCCAGCTCTTTGACTGCCGTGTTCCACATGATGTAACAAAGCATCGATGCTACCACACCCAGGAACAGCAGGTTAGCTGCAACGACCGGGCGGAAGAGTATCGCCGTATCCGTATTCAACGGATGGAACAGGAACATCGGGGTTAATGTGACAAGCCCGTAGAAAAACACCTTCCGGGTAATCAGCAATGTCGGATACCGGTTCCCCATCTGTTTCAGTATCAGGCAGTAAAACGCCCACATCAACGCTGCGATCAGCGTTAACATATCCCCCAGTGGATTGATCTTCAGTAGAAAACTACCGTTGAACACGACAAACGCCACCCCGATCAGCGCCATGACCGAGCCGTAGATCAGATTCGGTTTGATCTTCTCCCCGCGGTAAAACAGGAGCGAAAGAAACGCCGTCAGGATAGGAGCGGTGCAGATGATGAGCGACACGTTTGAAGCCAGCGTGATCCCCAGTGCCGTATTTTCGGTAATAAAATAGATCGATCCCCCGCAAAGTCCGGCGGCTACGAACATAAGCTCATCCCGTTTACTCCTAGCGAACAGCACCTTGGGCGAAATAAACCAGATGCAGACATAAGCCAGCGCGAAACGGTAGAAAAGAATGTCGACGGGAGACAGTCCGTTATGAATCAGGATTTTTGTCGAAACGAAAGTCGTACCCCAGATAATAACCGTGATGATTGCGATCAGATGATACCAGTAAGTCAGATTATTCTTTGCCATATTTTTATGAATTTCTATTAACAATGGAGGAAAATGGTTCCGCAAATATATGTATTAAGTAAATAGGTTCTGTATATTTGTTGAAAATAAGGAATTATTCCTATATTTGGGTTCTATACAGGATAATGTGTGTTTTGGGAATATCTTTTACAACGAAAATAGGAAAAAATACTATGGCAACACTGGATCAGATCGATATTAAAATTTTACAGGCTTTGCAGAATAATGCCAAAGTGAATATGAAAGAGCTTTCGGCGGAGCTGAATATCTCGAAAACGCCTGTCTACGAACGGGTGAAAAGGCTGGAAGAAGAAGGCTATATCAGGAATTATGTCGCCCTGGTGGATAATAAGAAGGTAGGACTTCCGCTCGTGGTTTTCTGCAACGTCTCGCTGGCGGTGCACAACGATGAGCATATCCAGCGGTTCAAAGCAGAGATACAAGAGATCGACGAGGTGATGGAATGTTATTCGATCGGCGGCATCTACGACTTCTTTCTCAAGGTGGTTGTTAAAGATCTGGCCGCATACGACCAGTTTGTCTTTAACAAGCTTACCAAAGTAAATGGCATCGTCAAGATGCAAAGTTCGTTCGTGTTGAATGAGATCAAGCATACAACCGCCTTGAAGGTGGTGCCGGGTGAATGAAACTATCCGGTGCGGCGCGACAGGATATCGGCAAACTCTTTCAGGTGCGAGCCGTCGGTTCCGCAGCAACCGCCACAGATCTTCAGCGGGAAATCCCATAATAAAGTCATAAGGCGGTCTGAAAGTTCGGCGGCGGTCGACGATTGCAGGCAGGAGCAACCGTTCAGTTCCTCGGGACTGAGACTGGATGCGTTCGCCTGGATACCGTTGAAGCGCGTTCTCACCAGTTCCGTATCGTTCATCGGATGCGACAAAGCTTCAAAGAGGACATCCCTTATAAATCACTTCGTGCGCCTCTGTCTGTTGAGGAACTTCCAGTTTTCCGAGCATGATATCCAGCACCCCATCCGGCAGGGGATAAGGGCGGTTGCTGTTTTGTTGACGCCAGACAGCATACGGTTGTTCGATGTAAACGATTTTCACCTGCGCCCCGTATCCGGTAAAGAGGTCGATCAGCTGCGAGCGCATCAGCCTGGTGATGTTTGTTGCGTTCCAGATGAAATCCTGCCCCTTACGGAGATACGAACGGGCTTCCTCCTTCGCAGCCTGGATAACCCAGCCGTTCCCGGACTTGTCGGTCGGGGATATTTTATGCTTGCGACGTAGGGCGTCGAGACTGACGACCGGAAGATCGGGACTGTACGTTCCGATATAATGGTCTTTTCCCATTCCCGGTAATCCGGACAGGAGCGTCACTTCACATTTGAAGTCCTCAAAAGGGATATAGTCGACATAACTTTCCGGAGTGTTGAAGTAATGGAACCGGGCAGCAGCTGAGGCAAACGGACGAGGTTTACCCCAACATTGCTGTTCCTTGCAGAACCATTCGAACAGTTCGAGCGACTCCATCAGCTCATCGGCGTCATCGCATATCCGGCCTTGTACATCCGCCTGCGCCAGCATCTTCAACAAACGGGTGTCGATGCGCAAAGCGACTTCCAGTATCTTCCTGGCCGGGTCCGGCTTTTCCATCAACCATAAAGGCAGTCCGTGGAAACGTACCAGCGATGCAATCTGCTCGCGAAGTCCGAACGGTGTCGGGATATCGCGGAAGAGCAACGTACGTGCTGTATATTCGCCTTTCCGGGCATGGCCATTGGCAGAGATGCGTCCACCGCCCTCGTCGACGGAAGTCGAACGTTTTTCCACGTCGTGAAGCAAGGCGGCAGCCCAGAGTATTTCCTGTTCCTGCTCCGGTAGTGCCTGGTAGGCAGGCTGTGCAGCCAACTTTTCCAGCACCATGCGGGTATGGACTGCGACGTCTCCCTCTGCATGGTGGCGGGTATGTTGGGCCACCTGCCGCATGTCGGCTACCCAGGAAAATTGACTTTCCAGGGCGGTCCATTCTTTGTTATTCGTTATTTTCCAGCTCATTTGATCTTTTTTTAATAGTTTGTTTCCCAAACCAAGCGGGCGCGTTTCCAGTTGCGCGTCCAGTGTTCCTCGGTTTTTACGTGTCCCTTGCGTACATATTTAAAGACGTTACGGGCAAAATCGGCAACGGGATATTCGTTGATATTCCGGCTGACTACTCCTTCGCGGGTGCAATCCTTTTCCGTCAGTACGTCGCGCGAACCAAACAGGCTGGGTTCGTGCGCCCAACCGATTATCTGTTGGCGGAGTGTTTCTTGCGATAGCTCTTTCACCTCTGTGACAGCTAGTTCGGGAACGGTCGGAAAGTCGAACAGGGCTGCATAGAACTTTACCTCTTCCCACGAAAGCCATTTGTCGTGGTGACGTACGGCAAAGATATAATAATAACTCTCCAACCATTCGTATTCGATGGAATGTACGGCATAAAGATTTTCGCCGAATAGCTCGATGTCGCCTAAATCCCTTTTGATCAGCTCCCAACGTTCACGCAGTTGGCTGGTCCAGGGGGAGGTTGTCGGTGCAGCGTGCGAACGGGCGAAGATGCCGGATCGGCTCAAACAGTTGTTCTCTCCGTCGAGTTTCTCGGTATGCACCAGGGTTTCTATCTGTTGAATATCCTCCCAATAGTCGTGATTGATGCGGTCGTCGCTCGTCGTTCCGGGTGAAAACGGATAATGGTAGGTACGACCATATTTCTGTGATAACATAATTTTCTTACTCTTTATTCATTCTTACTATCCGGGGTATGAACCTGCCGTGGATATCGACGAGCGATTCCTGGGCGGACATAACCCGTTCCATATCTTTATATGCCAACGGCATTTCCTCGACACTTCCGCCGATCAGTGTCACGCCCGCTTGCGAAAGGAGCTTTTTCATGGCGGATTGTGTGAACTGCTCTTTGGCTTTCTGTCTCGACATCGCCCTGCCTGCTCCGTGGGATGCGGACGAGAGCGATTCGATGGCTCCACGTCCACAGACCAGGTAACCGGGAGTAGCCATACTGCCGGGGATCAGTCCGGGTTGCCCTTTTCCGGCAGGAGTGGCTCCTTTACGGTGGACGATGGCGTAGCGGTTGGGTGAAATCTCTTCCCGCCAAGCGAAGTTATGGTGATTGTTCACGTTGGCGAGTGGCTTGAAACCGAGTGCTTTGGACAGGTTGTGATGTATCTGTTCGTGGCAGGCGCGGGCATAGTCGCCTGCCAGGTTCATGCTCATCCAGTATTCTTGTCCGGCTTCGCTGTCGAGGTCGAGCCACGCAAAATGCTGGGCTTCGCGCGGCAGTTTGCATACTTCGCGGGCGATGTCGCTGTACTGCCGGGCGATGGCTGCTCCCATACCGCGCGAACCGGAGTGGGAGAGAAGTGCCAGGTAATTTCCTTCCGGCAGGTTGAGGACGTTATCCTCCGCTAGCTCCATTTCGCCGAACTCGACGAAATGGTTACCGCCACCCGATGATCCCAACTGCCGCACTGCCTTTCCTTGCAGCATGCGGAGCAGGGGTGTTTGCCGAAATTCTTTCCGGTCTAGCACCTCGTGCTCCTGTGCGAACGGCAGTCCTCCGTTCATGCCGAAATGGGTGTATTCCTTCAGCGCTTCCCTGATCTGATGGGCATAGCGTTTCAGGCTTTCCGCCTTAGCATCAAAGACGGTCATATTCATCCGGCAACCGATATCTACGCCTACGGCATAGGGGATAACAGCGTTTTCAACCGCCAGCACACCACCGATCGGCAGCCCGTAACCGGCGTGTGCGTCCGGCATCAGGGCACCGGCAACGGCTACTGGCAGACGCATCGCCAGTTCCATTTGCTGCCTGGCAAGAGGGTCGATGTACTTCTTCCCGTATATCCTGAATACTCCCGGTTCGTCCGCCAGGTCGTATGTGGTGAAGTTATTTTCTTCAACCGCAGGGGAGAAATGTTCTGCCAGTTGTCTCCAAACGTCGTTATCCTTATACTTTTCGGGGTACTCCAACAGGTCGCTTAGCAGGGAGAGGATGGCTTCCTTGCTGTTGTGCTTACAGTGTCTGTTGATGATATTGATTGCTTTGCTGCGTGCCACGTTGTTGGTATATCCTATCTTACTTAAATCTTTTGTCCGTATTTCCATAATTCTTTTTCTGTGTTATATTCTTCCACGATCTCGTGGATTGGTTTCTCCACCCGGCACAGACTTTTGTCGAATGCCGTGTGGATACGCCTTGTCTTCCAACGTGTTGAGGGCTGGTTGTTCTCGAAGATGAGTGTAAACTCATCTGTATGATTGCCCATAACAATTGAATTGTTCCGATATGACAGGGCCGGGAAAGGATATACTTTTTCCTTTCAGTTCTGACGTATCAGTCTGTGAAATAAAATGTTTGATATGATTGTGGGACTAATTAACCTATGTGAGTCGTATTATAAGTTGTATTAGATAAAAGACATGAGTTACAAAGATCCTTCCTCCCGAAGAACCAACTTAGTCCCGATTTCCGATTGTTATTTCTGTTCCAGCATATTTGTACCCTTTCTTTCAGTTTAGGGTTTGTACTAAATTTCGGTGCAAAGATAATAGCAGTTTTCGAATTAACAAATATTTGTAGCAAAAAGAAGAAACATTTAGAATCCGGATCTTTTCCAAATATCAGAAAGAGAATATTTTTAATATGATCCATAATAGGATAAAGGCGGCAAGAGTAGCCAGTAAAATCACATATTTTATTTGTGAGAAGTACCTTTGTTCATCCTGTTCGCGTTCTTTCACCTGCCGGTTGATCCGGTCGAACTCTTCGGCACTGATGTCCGGGAGTTGGGAAGAGTACTTTGCACGGGTGTCTTTTCCCCGGTCACGGAGTTGTCTGAGCATCTCCCGATCCTCTTTGTTCCTTCGTATCATATCGAAAACATGACCAGCAAAACTCATAAGCCTCTCTTTTTAAAGGATTCGTTTATTGCCTGCTAAAATACGAAAAAAAGCAGGAAAGAGCAATTACTTCAGCACCTGTTTTTATAATTTCCTCGGCAAGAAACTCCAGTTCCCTGCCGAAGAAACTCCAGTTCCCTGCGCAGAGAATTCTAGTTTCCAAATAGAGAAACTACGAGGAAACTGTAATTGATTTATAATTATTGCTTTGTGCTTTCTCTCTTTCTGTAGACAAAATATAGAAAAACAGAAGTAACAGGCGATCAGAGAGCGGGGCTGGCATGCCGGAGTCGAACCGGATAGTCTTGCCGATTTTACGACTTCACTATTCCTCCCCTAATAAATGGTAGCCGAAGTATCTCCTTTCTACGACATTCTGTTTTTCTATTGTGAGAAGGCAAGGTTACAGGCAGGAAGAGACTATAAATTTAGCTACGTCCCGAAGGACGGCAGGATTTGAACCTGCAACTGATATGGAATCCGCTTTACCGAAGTAACTCTTCCTTACGACACTTGTCTTACAAAAACGAGGCGACAGACGATAAGGGACTGTTATTCTGCTCTACCCACTGAGCTACATCCCTGTGCAAGACAGGAATGAGGGGAGTCGAACCCCCGACCCGAAGCGTATCATGCGAAGTAACCCTTATCTACGGCACTCGTTTATTTTCTTTCAAAGAACGTTCAGGCAGGCGGTGTACCTAGCTCGATACTGTTGATTTCAGACAACGCATCGCCCCCTTTATCTATGGCACTCAGTATGTCGAATACTTTGTCAGACCAGCCCGCTATCAGGAAAACGTCGTCGCGAACGATATCCAACGGGGTCGTTCCGTAGCCGGACAGGTCGAACAAATACAATCGGCTGTCCGGGGATATCTCTTTATACTTGTTCCATACGGCTGTTATCTTCGTATCGTTCCGGCTGTTCCACAACTGGCAGTCGGTGAAGATCATTATTTTATCGATCCGTTCTTTGCGGTTCAGTAGATCTTCGAGTACCAGGTAACCGTTGGTGGAGTAGCCCACTTCTCCCTCACGGCGGTAGAACGCGTCTACGTTAGCCAGCACGCCCTGGGAGGGAACATTGATTATTTTCCACGAGTCGCCGAACATCCCTGTCACCGCCTTTTGGCAGCGCGACTTCAGGAGCATGGCCAGCATCAGCCCGATGTCGTATGCCAGGATGCTGCTCTTAGGCGACACTGCCCGTTGCATGGAGCCTGAAACGTCGCAGGCCAGCAATACGCTTGTGCCGGAGTCGAACCCTTTTATGCTGGCGGCAGAAACGGAAACTGCCTGTTCTAGCGCATCCAGTATACAGCCGGCGTAAACCGATTTTACTTTCGATATCTCACGGTAGGCTGCCAGGTAGCGGAAAGGTAACTGTTTGGAGCGGCGTACGGCTTCCGGTGATGCCAGCATACGGCATACCTTTGCGATATGTTCTTCCGAAACGGCTGCATCCAACAGGTTGCGCAGGTTACGCATCAGGGCCATATAGCCCACTTTCCCACTATCGATCAGTTCTTCCCATTTGTGGCGGAAAGCGTCGCGACGGGCTTTCTCCGTCGGATACTTAGCCTGTCCCAGGGTCGACAACTCAGTCTCCCAGGTGTAAGGAGTCTCCAGGGAACCGTTGACAATCTTGTCGAACAACTGTTGCTGTTCTTCATCTTTTGCCTTCGGGTGAACCAGAAACAAGGCATCCCGTAGTTTGACTTCCGTAGCCCGGTTGTATTTTGCGAACTGGTATTCGTCGAAGCGGTTGAATGCCTCTTCCAGTCCATACTGTATCTGTTTCGACAGTTTGTTCAGCTTTTTCATCGCCTGCCTGTCGTTTGCCATCTGATAATAAGCCAACAATTCAGTTATCTCGTCGACCCGCTGTATGATGCCTGCAACCGTTTTGCGTACGGTCTGGTCGCCACGGTGGACCCCTGCTAACTCTACCGCCAGAACTAGCGGTATGGAACGTAAATTCATCCGGGTGCGAGTGTAGACAGCAAGGCGTGCCACGAACTCCGGGTCGTTATGTACAATCAGGTTGCGGATATGCTCCAACCTGGTTGAGGCACTTTCATAGAAACTGTCGCTCAATCCGGAAGTAACGGCGGCCGTATACAACTGCCAGGCCGGTGATAACTTGTAGGCCTGTTCACCTTCATGATTCGTCACCTTGCTTTTTCCTGTATTTAAAAAATTGAACTTCATAACGATTTCTTCTTTTATTGTTTGACATTGCAAAGATGCAGGGGGAGGTGCGCAGGGTTTTTGCGTAGTTGGAATTATTTTTCAGAAAAGTTTCAATATCTGCCTTATTATCGTTTTCTTCTTTTGGTGTATTATTGATATATTTGTATTCAATAAACAAATCTATCTATGCCTGTTAACAGAAATGCCTTAATCCGTTATAAGACCATCGATACCTGTCTGCGCAACAGGTACCGGCAGTGGACATTGGAAGATCTGATCGATGCATGTTCGGATGCATTATATGAATATGAAGGAATAGATAAGGGCATAAGCAGGCGTACCGTTCAGATGGATATTCAAATGATGCGTAGCGAAAAACTGGGATATAACGCCCCGATTATCGTCTATGACAATAAATATTATACGTATGAAGATCCCGGGTACAGCATAACGAACACACCGCTTTCGGAACAAGACCTGAAGGTGATGTCGGAAGCTGTTGAGGTGCTGAGGCAATTTACGGGATTCTCTTATTTCTCGGGGATGGGGGAGATTGTCAGTCGTTTAGAGGACCATGTCACCTCTGCCCGCCAGAAAACGGTACCCGTTATTGACTTTGAAAAGAATGAAAACCTGAAAGGACTGGATTATCTGGACATTATTTATCATGCAATCGTAGATAAACAGGCTATCAGTCTGAAATACCGTTCTTTTAAAGCTCGGTCGGCTTCTACATTTATATTTTATCCGTATCTGCTGAAAGAGTATCGTAACCGCTGGTTTGTCTTCGGAAAGAAAAAGGGGGCTGATGGCCTTTTCAATCTGGCACTCGACCGTATTCATTATCTGGAGGTTTTGGAAAAGGAACACTATCGTGAGAATAACCTTTTTGACATGGAAACATTTTTTGATCCTGTGGTCGGCGTAACCCGTAATATCGGTTCCAAACCCCAGCTTGTCCGCTTCTGGGTGAATCCGGAGAATGCTCCTTACGTACAGACAAAGCCTATCCATAAAAGCCAGAAACAGGTCGAACATTCGGACGACGGTTCGATGGTATTTGAAATAGAAGTGATAATCAATCAGGAGCTGCAACGTGAGCTTTTTGGGTTTGCCGACGGTATCAGGGTTCTATCCCCACAATCTTTAGTCGATTTTATGACAAGAAAGTTGAACCAGGCAGCTAAACGGTATGAATAATCCTTTATAAAAACAAGATAAACACCTGATATGTTATTAAGATATACAGGTGTTTATTTTTTTGAATATAATTGAGATTTAGGTTACTGATGATGAGAATACGTGTTTGTTGTGCTTTCTCCGTTTTGTTGTTTGTACTGCTGTTTTTGTCTGTATCGGATGCGGCAGCGGAAACTGTTCTACGGTCAGACAGTATAGGGTTTGGCGAGGGGGATTCGTTGGTTCGGAAGTCTGTTTATCCATCTTCCGCTGCGGATAAAAGCAATTTTTATAATATGCTTTGGGGCGAACATTACCGTAAATTATATTCAATTCCGATCACTGTGCCTGCCGTCAGCCTGCAAACGCTTTGGGGAGGAATGAAAGTGGTGGAGCAAGCCGCCGACTTCCAGGGATTGTTTCTTGAAAACGACCGGGCGCAGCTTTGCCTTTTGAAGCCGTTGGGTGGCTATACCACCTTCCTCGAATCGAAATTCTTCCAGGAGGTTTATAATAAAAAGGTGTTCAGAAATACGTATCTGGACCAGTTTATAGGCGATGCTTATACGATCATTAATCCGTTTACCTTTATCTCTGCCGATTATCTGGCACGTGCGTCGGGCCTGAACTCGAATAATTCGCGGATCTTTTACCTGCCGGGATATTCAACGACAGATACGGTGGCTGACGGAACATCCATAGGGAATAAGCTGGTCAGTATCATTGATGTACCCGACTTTAACACCCGTCCGAATATTCTCCTGACCGGGAAATTGCTGGATACTATCCAGGTAGACAAGAGTTATCAAGTGAACCAGGAACTTTATGTCCGAGAACGCCTATTCGACATGCTGATCGGCGACTGGAACAAGATACCCGAAAACTGGAACTGGATGGCACATCAGCAGGGCGACAGCCTTACCTTCGATCCGATCGTCATCGACCGTAACCATGCTTTTACCAAGGTAGACGGCGTTTTGTTCAAGCAAATGCTTCACGTGTTGGGGCTGAGTTTCATCGTCAATTACGAGCCTTCGCTGAAAAGCGTAAGCAAAGAGAATACGTTGGGCTTTTCTTTGGATATGGCGCTGGCTTCCCAAAGCGATTTGTCCGTCTGGACCAACCAGGCACAGTTCATCCGCCGTACGCTGACCGATACAGTGATCGATGAAGCCTTCTCCCGTTTGCCGAAAGGAGTAGAAGACAAGGAGATCCGACGGATCGGTACAATCGTGAAGCAGAGGTGCGATATGCTGGAAGAGATAGCACAGGGTTATTTCAACCAGTTGCAACGGACGCCGGTTATCACGGGGAGCGACCGTTCAGAACGTTTCGTGATAGACCGTCACAATCCGGACAGCCTCTTTATACAGATCTACGACAAAGAAACCGGGCGATGTGTGTTCGACCGAAAGTTCAGCCGGAAAAAGACCAAGGAGGTCTGGCTCTACGGTCTGGAGGGTGACGACCGTTTTGAAGTTTCCGGCGAGGCCCGAAAGGAAATGCCGGTCTTTCTTATTGCCGGGAAGGGGGAGAACAGTTATCAGCTTGCCCCCGGCCATCATATCCGTATCTACGAATATAAATCGAGGAAGGAGTCGCTCGACACTGTACCTCATGCCAAAAAAATATTTTCGGATCTCCCCGAGATCCACCGGTACGATTATAATAAGATCAAGCATCACAAGATCGCTTTCACTCCCTGGGGAATTTACGACTCGGACAAGGGATTTAGTCTTGGAACCTATTTTACCTATACGATGTACGGTTTCAAGCGTTCCCCTTTTACTTATCAGCATCGTGTGGGGTATAACTACTTGCAAGGGTTTATGTATCAGGGCATTTTTCCATCTTATGACGGACGGAAGACATTTACCATCGATGCTACGATCAGTTCGCGCCGTGACTTTTACAACTTCTTCGGTTTCGGAAACAATACGGACGGCTATAAGGATGCGAAGAAGAATTACAACCGTGTTCATATCCGGCAGTTCCGTCTTTCGCCCTCCTTCAACCTCGATTTCAACGAAAAAGAGAGCTTGACCGTGCAGGCTTCGGTCGAAATGTTCAAGGCCCGGAAAACCTCCGACCGTTTCATCAACCAGTATTATCCGGAGAATCACCGTATTTTCAAAACAAGCCTTTTCTTCGATCTCGGAGCGACCATCCAAACGGAGAAAGAACTGGCTTCGTTTATTCCCCAGGTGGGTGGGTCACTCACGGCGGGTTGGAAGATGAACCTGAAAGATGCAGGGCG
Organism: Parabacteroides timonensis; assembly: GCF_900128505.1. Classification (NCBI taxonomy): domain Bacteria; kingdom Pseudomonadati; phylum Bacteroidota; class Bacteroidia; order Bacteroidales; family Tannerellaceae; genus Parabacteroides; species Parabacteroides timonensis. Next base: position 1,753,530 of record NZ_LT669941.1, on the reverse strand, counting down.
CAACTTTCCTTATGCGAAGGCTTCGGTGGCGATGGATATCCGGATCACCGACCGTCTTACCTGGGCTACGATGGCGAAGACGCAACTGCTTTTCAACAACAAATACGAGTTCTACCAGGCTGCCACCACCGAACTCCGCGGGTACAGGGATAATCGTTTCATCGGTAAGCAGTCTTTCTACCAGTATTCGGATATCCGCCTGGATATGGGGAAGCTGAAAAATCCGTTTACCCCCTTGAAGTACGGTGTGTTTGTTGGGTTCGATTACGGGCGTGTGTGGTTCCCCGGTGAGCAATCTAAAAGGTGGCATACTTCGTACGGGGGAGGAGTGTGGCTGACATTGATCAACAAGATCACGACGAAATATTCATGGTTCGGCTCGACCGACAGTTTCCGTTTTATGTTTGAGTTGGGATTGGGTTTTTAACAGATGATCTGATTTTCGGCCAATCCACCGAAACAAACCGTCCACAGGCTTGTTTATTATATAGTATACAATGAATTAAACAACCAATAGTATGGAGTCAAATGGCGAAAAAAAGATCAAGGTTCTTCCCAATGGACCTTATGAAGTGATCGGGAATGTTCCCCTCAACCAGTTACGTTATGTAGGTAATCACAAAGGAGCGACAACCGGATATAAGGAAATACAAACCTATGCGGTCGAAGGCGTCTACCATCTCTGCCGTTGTGGTGGCTCACAGAACAAGCCTTTTTGCGACGGTACCCACAAGAAGAGCGGCTTTAAGGGTGATACTACGGCAAGTCACGACAGTTACGACGAAATGGCTGTGTTGTATGAAGGCAAGGTGATCGACATGCTGGATGCCGAAAGCCTCTGTGCGGTAGCCCGTTTCTGTGATACACACGGCACTGCCTGGAAGCAGGTGGAGGAGGGCGACTCAAAAGAAGCTATTGAAATTGTGAAGGAGCAGTGCGCCAACTGTCCCAGCGGTCGCCTGACTGCCGTTACGAAGGACGGCAAACGGATCGAACCTGTATTGCCCGAAGGCATCAGTATCCTCGAAGATGTCCCTGCCAGTGTGCACGGGCCGATCTGGGTGAAAGGTGGTATTCTTATAGAAGATGAAAACGGACGTGCCTATCCTGTGCGTAATCGTGTCACGTTATGCCGTTGCGGCCTTTCGCAGAACAAACCTTTCTGCGACGGCAAACACATGCGTAACCAGGGAGAGCTGGACGATTAAATAAATAGCTGCCGCCCTTTTTTCAGAAAGGGCGGCAGTTATTTTAGGACAGATAGAAAGGAGTTACACTTTACCCTTTACGAACTTATGCCCGATCCAGTAGGTTGCCTGCTCGGCGGTGAACTTCAGAATGCAATATTCCGGGTCGTCTACTCCTTTGGGGAAGTGCTCATAGAACCAGTCTACCCATAGGGCCTTCTTTTCTGCTGCATCGTTCACGATCGTTACTGTGCCGGTCAGCGTCACACTGTCGCCTTCCTTGAAGAAAGAGATGCCGGCTTTTGGGTTGTCGATGAAATTCTTTGTCTTTTCAGAACTTGTTCCCGTTGAAAACCAGATCGTATCAATCCCGTCTGTCTTGATCTTCGAAATGACTACGGGACGTGGATAACCATGTTCGTCGATGGAGGCTAATGATACAACTTCGCAGTTATTCAGCAATTCGATTGCTTCTTGTTTGATCTTTTCCATAAAACTATTTTATTGTTTCGGGGACAAACATAGGGGAAACTTAGCGGTTGCTGTTGTAAAAAATCGACTTTCTTCTATTCCAGATAGGTAAGCGGATCGTCTTCAGGTATCGGTAAAGATATGAAAGCGGAGGGATTGCTTCCCGATAACTTCCTGAACTCTTTGATAAAATGGGATTGGTCGTAGTAGCCGCAGTCGATAGCCAATTGCTGCATATCTGTATCTTTTATGCTTCTTAGTACACGTGTCGCGTACCTGAACTTGGTGATCCTGCTGAATTCTTTTGGGGTATATCCGGTAGTATGTTTGAACTTGCGTTCGAAATGACGTTGGCCGAGATATAATTGGTCGGTCAGTTCCCTGATAGGCATCATCCCGTTCGACCGGATGATCAGCCGGGTTGCCTGCAACATCTGGCGGTCTATGGGAAAGATCCCGGATAGGCGGGCGAGGAGGTGCTTTTCTATTATCCGTATGCGCTCCTGTAACGACTCTTTTTCGCATAACATTTCTGCGAAACCGTCGTCGAAAAGCATATTCAATTCGGAAGCGTTGATCCTCATATCGGTAAACTCTCCCAGGGGAGCTTTGATAAATGCAGCCAATCCGCAAGGAGAGAAGCGTACCCCCATCATGTGAAGGCAGGTCGAGCGCGTGACCAGTTCGGAATAAACCCGCATGGGACCGACAAAATAAAAGCGGTAAGGCTGCATAATCATTTCACCATCCAGCGGTTGCGACGGTTGCAGGATGGAAAAGATAAAATCCGCGCATCCGTCAGGTAATATCTTGTAACGTATGTCGTACTCGGTTTCACCTTTAATCTCCCAATATTTGTCGATATAGGGAGCCAGCAACGAGCATGGGGAATATTCCTGATACATAATAACGGGCTACGCGGTTTAAGTTTTTTTGTCGGGGTTCAGGCTTTTTTCCAACGTTTCAACTGCGGAAAATAATATTGCATTCCGGCCAAAGCCTCCTCCTTTGTGTAACTTTCGCCGTTCTCATGTTTGAAGGAGTCTGAATACTTGAGGCAGATTTGTATCATTTCTTCCATCGTTACGTCCTGTACGAATTGGCCGTCCTTGTAGCAGAAAGCGCAGTATTCGTGGTTTTTACTTCCGTCCTGATTGGTTCCGAAGTCGGTTTCGTTGACAAGTGGCATTCCACAACTCTGGCAATAATTAGGTTCCATGTTCTTAAAATTAATTTATGAGGTTCTTACTTTCCTACAAATATAAAATATTTTTCAAAATTTAATTATACCTTTGGAGACTTTAAATAATTAGACCATGATAAATAGAAGAAATTTCCTGAGAAATGCTTCCCTGTTAACCCTTGGTGGCCTGGTGGCCGGAAAGACGGGAGTATCACACGCAGCCAGCCCTGTTAATATGGAAACGGCTGCAAAGAAAAGTATCGGTTTGCAGATTTATTCCCTGGGAGGTGAACTCACCAAGGACGTGCCTGCCGGAATGAAAAAAATCAAACAAATTGGTTATTCAACGCTTGAACTTGCCGGATACAAAGACGGGAAGATCAACGGTATGGATATGATGGAGTTTAAAAAGATAGCAGAAGATAACGGCTTGAAGATCACCAGTTCGCATGTTAATCCGCCCACAGGGACATATACTCCGGAAAATCGGCAGTCGATCATGGAATTCTGGAAGAAAACGGCTGACGATCATGCCAAACTGGGTGTGAAGTATCTCGTGCAACCCGGGCAGCCCAGTACCCGTAGCGTGGAAGAGGTAGCCTATGTGTGCGACACTTTCAACGAAGCCGGAAAGATCATGAAGGCGGCAGGCATTCCTTTCGGATATCATAACCATGACTTCGAATTTGCGAGGGTAGTGCCCGGTGGCAAGGAAGCTGTCTTCAACCGTCATAACAAAGGTGAAATAATCTACGATCTGTTCCTGAAAGGTACAGACCCTTCACTGGTCTTTTTTGAAATGGACGTTTACTGGACCGTGATCGGTCAGAACGACCCGGTGGAATATATGAAGAAATATCCCGATCGCATCCGGTTATTGCATATCAAGGATCGCGCTATCCTGGGACAATCCGGGTTCATGAACTTCGAAAAGATTTTTGAACAGGCTTATAAGAATAAGATTAAAGAATATTATGTAGAGCTGGAAGGTATGCCAGACAACCGTACCCAATTTGAAGGGGTGAAGGATTGTGCCGCTTATTTATTGAAGGCACCGTTTGTGAAGTGATAACCTAATCGCACAACTTATGAGCCGGTACGGGAAACTGTATCGGCTTTTTTTGTAATTCCACACATTGGGGTGGGGAAAAATTCCACACTTCCACACTTTGTCCACACCTGCTGTTTTTAATACCGTTTCCTGGTAAAATATGTAACTGTCTTATATTTAGTGGTATGTGGTGCTTTTAACTACTTTCATTCATTTTGGCATGCCGTTTGCACTATTCGTAAGCGTAGGGGGAACAACTGTTCTCCCTACCTAAAAATGATGATGAAGTTTAGAATTTAGAATAAGTGTAAGTATCTATCTCCCGATATTGTTTTCTAATATGTATTAGATTAGCAAAAACTTATCGATTGATAAAGGCCGCTCCGCCTGCGAAGGTAGAGCGGCTTCATTTTTATAGTTGCAACGAGTTCGATAGCTTCTCCAGCCACGCCGGTAAAGTGTTGAGGTGGTTGATGCGGTCGTCGATATAGGCAGGGGCGAAGAGGTTTATCTGCAAGTCCTTGCATTTTTCCTGCAAATGCTCATCCACCGGATAGTAACTGGCCAATACCGCCAGGGATATATCGCCGCCATAGGTTTCGCGAACGGCATCTACCTTATAAATATCGTTTTGGGTGACTTGCCCGGATTTACACTCGATAAAAATCAACTGCTGCTGGTTGTTGAGTAGGACGTCTACCTCATTCTTGGTCCTTGAATTGTCGGCCTCCGTACGGAAGATGACACTTTGCCATACTTCGGGATGCGACGGATGATGCTGGCTCCACATCCTGACCTTATGAGCAACCAGTGTCTCCCACCAACGGCCCTTGAAGAACAGCATGCTGGCGTTGGGGGTGATCAGCTTCAGCAGTACATGATTTTGTTGTGCGATCAGGAACGTATCCTGACGGAGCTTGAAGCGAAGTCCGTTTTTGAAGACCCGTGAAGCGGGCAGGCGCGAAACTTCCCGGTTACAGAACAGGTTGAAAAACTTCTGGATCATGGTGTGTTCTTTCGGATATTGTTCGATGAACTGCTTGATCAGCGAGGCGGCTTGTATGTCGGTGTCGCTCAGTTGTTTTGCATCGCGGTAGTCGGAAAGAACGTTTCCGCTGAGGCCCAGTATCTCTTTGTTGTCCAGTTGACTCTTCATCGGCCGCTTCTCGAAGTTGTCGAGCCACACCAGGTCACCCAGTTGGGTGAGGTAGAAAGCCGGTACGTTGTGCTCCTTCGCGATGGTGAAGGCGGCGAAAGCCATCAGCTTCGTTCCTTCCGACAGGTTGTAGGCGAAATCGTCCGAAGGATAAGTTGCATGTATCTTCCGGCAGACGTTGCGCACGTCTTCCCCGTCATAGGGTTCGGTACGGTAAAGTGTGCGGCGCACGGAAGCGGGGAGGAGCGGGAATAAGGGGCCGGCTACATCCTTCGTTTCGTTGGTACAAAGCAGGTGGACATGGTCGGGCGCAAATTCTTTTATCCCGTGATATACGGAAGTGATATCTTTTCCGAGTAATATGATCTGATGTTTCATGTTATATATCATATATGAATTAGCGTGCTAAATGTAGTATTAATTTCAATATATTTCATATCTTCGCTCCCTAATTAATCGCTGTTTATATAGCAAATGGAAATATTTATTATTATTGGCCTTATCTTTTTGAATGGTGTTTTGGCGATGTCTGAAATCGCTTTAGTGTCTGCCCGTAAGGCCCGGTTGGAGCTAGAAGCAAAAAGAGGTAATAAATCTGCGCAAACAGCCCTGAAGTTGGCTGGTGAACCCGATCGTTTCTTATCTACTATCCAGATCGGTATTACGCTAATCGGAATCCTGACCGGTTTGTATTCAGGAGAGGCGTTTGCCTATAACCTGGCAGAAGTGGTACGTCATGTGCCTGTTCTCGAACCTTATGCACTCGGATTGTCAAAAACAGCAATCGTTATCATAGTTACTTACCTGACTCTTATTATGGGTGAGCTTGTGCCGAAGCGTATCGGTATGGGATATGCGGAACGTGTATCCATGCTTGTGGCTAAGCCGATGTACCTGCTTTCAAAGCTGGCTTCTCCTTTTGTATGGTTGCTGTCGAAAAGTACCGCTCTTACGATCAAGATAACCGGTATCAAGGCGAACGAAGAGAATAAAGTGACGGAAGAAGAAATCAAGGCGATCGTGAAAGAAGGCTTTGATGGTGGTGAGGTACAGGAAGTGGAGCAGGATATCGTTGAACGTGTCTTTAACCTGGGCGACCGCAATGTCGGCTCGATCATGACGCACCGTAGCGACCTGGTGTGGCTGGATGTTACGGACAGTATCGAGAAGATCCGCGAAAAGGTACAGGAGAATTTGTATAATATTTATCCGGTTGCTTCGGAAAAGTTCGATAATATCAAAGGAGTCGTTTACCTTAAAGACCTGTTCGGACGGATAGATGAACCGGATTTCTCTCTTGAAGATGTGATACGCCCGGCCCAGTACCTGCCTGAGAACCAGAGTGTATATAATGCACTCGAGCAGTTTAAGCAGGCGCGCGTGAAATATGGTATCGTGACGGACGAGTTCGGCGGTATACAGGGTATTGTAACCCTCAAGGATATTATGGAAGGCCTGATCGGCCAGGTGCCCGAAATGGGCGAGGAGGCCGAGATCACACAGCGGGCCGATGGCACATGGCTGGTGGATGGACAGTATAACTTCTACGACTTCCTGGAATATTTCGATATGGAAGATCTCTATGCCGAACATGACTACAACACATTAAGCGGCTTGATCCTCGAGATCCTCGAACGTGTTCCGAAGACAGGGGAGACATTAAGTTGGCTGACCTTCCAGTTTGAGATCGTGGACATGGACGGTGCACGTATCGATAAAGTATTGGTTTCAAAGATAGATTAGTCTATTGTTACCGGAAGAAAGCGGGTTCTCTGAGGACCCGCTTTTTTTATAACTCTTTAATTTTATGAAGTACCTCCATCTTTCCGAAGAGGATCAGTTTGTCGTCGGCTTCCAGGACCAGATCGTCTGTCAGCGGATCTATCACGTAATATTCGGTTTGTTTTAATCCTATCAGGTTACGTGTCTCCCGGGCACGTTCGACACCCACCAGGCGGATACCGAAATTTGTCTGGAAGTCGATTGTCTTTAAGCTCTGTCCCACCAGGGCGCCGGGTGTCTTTATTGTGTATAGGTGATGGGTTTCCGTTACCTGATACCAGCGTTGGAACAGGTTGCCGAGCAGGCTTTGGGAGGCATAGGTGGCTGCATAATCCTGTTCGGGACGGATGATTTCTGCTACTCCGATAGAGCGGATCACCGTTTCATGGATCGGGGAGATCGAACGGACGATCAGCTTGCCCGCATCCAGGCTCTTCAATAAAGCGACAGTTTGTACCGATGTACCGAAGTTTTTGCCGTACGTAACGAAAATAGCATCCATTTCGCTTAACGGAAGTGTGTTGAGTGCATCCCGGTCGGTCGTATCGAGGCTGACGGAGCCCGAGATCGTTTGCTTCACAGCTTCCACTTTATGCAGGTTCAGATCGACCCCTATTACTTCGTCGCCGATACGGGTAAGGTTTTCCGCTATGGCGCGTCCCAGGTTTCCTAATCCTATTACAAGAAATTTCATAAGGCGTAATTTTATTACATTAATATATTTTCCTGGGGATATGTGTAATCCCTCTTTTTGTATTCCCGGATGAAACATACCACGAAGGTAAGTACTCCGATACGTCCGATCAACATGGCGCTGATGATGATCAGTTTACCCGGAACGGATAGTAACGGGCTAAAGTTCAGGCTCGACCCTACCGTACTCAAAGCCGAAACGACTTCGAAGGTAAGTGTAAAGACCGGAGTCCCCTCTTCCGTATAGGACAATATCCATACAGCCGTCGAAGCGAAGAGGAAATAGAGTACGATCGTTGCAAAAGCGCGGCGGATGGTGGAAGGGGATATTTCACGTTTGCGGATTTCCACTTTCTCTTTTTCCCGTGCCACATTCAGGGCCGTAAGGATAGCTACCAGTACGGTGGTCACTTTCAATCCGCCACCGGTCGACATCGGGGCGGCACCGATCACCATCAGGATAAGTGTCATCATCAGGGTGACGGGCCGGAGCGCATCCATATTGGCGATGGTGAATCCGGCAGTCCTCGGAGTAACGGCACCAAGCAACGAATCGGCCAGTTTCCCTTTCAGCGGGAGTCCGGCCAGGGTGTTGTCTACCTCAAACAGATAGTATAGAACTGTGCCTCCGATGATCAATGTCAGGGTGCAGACTACTACTATATAAGTATGTATGTTGATAATACGCGGCGTATGGATATAATGTTTCTGTTGACCGATTACGATCTTGAAAGTATTGACGATGAAATGTCTTAACAGTTTCAGGTAGTTGAATACAATCGGAAAACCCAATCCGCCGAAGATGATCAATAGCGAGATCCATACGTGCAGGTTGTAGTTATGTATGACTACCGGGTCGCACATATTCCCGCTAAGGGTGGAAATACCAGCGTTGCAGAAGGCGGACACAGCATGGAAAGCGGCAAAGAACAGGTCGTCCTGAGTACTGCCTCCCGGAAGTGTCCCCCGGATATCCATATAAATAAAGTAAGCCCCTACGCCTTCGATGAAGAAAGTAACGAACAGGATGTTCAGGATCACTTTGAACAGGCCGCCGATGCGATCCTCGTTCAGCATATCTTTCAAGACCAGTTTGCTGGTGAACGAAGAATGTCCCATAAAGGAGAGTGCGAAGAAGCTGGTAAAGGTCATTACTCCGATCCCGCCTATCTGTATCAGGATCATAATGATGATATGCCCTATGTGCGTGAAGGTGGTTGCCACATCGACTGTTGTCAACCCTGTTACGCAGACGGATGTTGTTGCAGTGAACAAAGCGTCGACGAAATGGATCGGCCGTGTGGTTGCGTTGGGTAACATCAGCAGTCCGGCCCCGATCAGGATCACGAAGATGAAACTGAGCAGGAAGAGTAAGGACGGTTTTATGTGTGTCTGCATCAATGTGAACGTCTGCCTCGAAAGATGGATGACGCTCAACAGCAGGATCATCGTGTAAACGAACAGGGGATTCGACAGGAACTCGAGGTACGGAAGCGATTGCGCAATCGCCTCTTTAAAGAATACCTTGGCCGACAGGACTGCGAAAAGAAGGAAATAGATCCCGATGTCCAGATACAATAATTTCTCCTGTATGATTTCATTGAAGCGGACGATATACCGTAACGTAATCCCGATAAAGAATGCAAGTAGGATATAAATACGGCTCAGGTATAAACTATGGATCGTTTCGCCCGTCTGTTGGAATCCGAACTGGTAGATAAGAACAAATAAGGAGGCAATAGATGCCAGGAGGATGATACCTTCAGCCACGATATTCAGGAGACCTTTCATATTGGCCCAGTACATCCGGCATGAGAACTGTATGTGTTTTATATCCATGATGAATCTTAATCTGTAACAAAAGTATTAATAAAAGTATTTTAGCGCTCGAATAGTTCAGAAAGTTTTGATAAAGCATGTTAACGGAAATGTATCGGCCTGAATTCCATAATATTGTTTAGTCTACATTATGGCATATGTTTGTTATTGTATCAGGTAAGATAGTAAATTCTCAGATAAATAGAGTATTATAATTAGTGAAAAAATGGTTTTGTATATTTGTTATTTGAGAAAATGCTTATATTTGTGGCGGTTTAATGTAATATTATGGAAACACGTATGGAAAATAAAAAGATGCTTTTTTCGCATGTATCCGTCGATTGCGTCCTGTTGGGGGTAAAAGAAGATACGCTTTGTGTATTATTGGTTGAGAGAAAAATAGACGAAAGTGATGAAAAACACTATAAGTTACCGGGAAGCCTGATCTTCGAAAATGAAGACCTCGACGCTGCTGCTTACCGGGTATTTAACGAAGCAACCGGTTTGAAACGTGTCCCCCTAAAGCAGTTCCGTAGCTTCGGATCACCTTCTCGAACAAAAAATAAGGATGATATGCAGTGGCTGGAAAATGCTATGAAATTGAAGATCGAAAGGATCGTTACCGTGGCATATCTGGCATTAAGCAAGATAGGAAGAAAATCTAACCCTACTAATAAATATAATTCACTGGCCTGGTTCCCCGTCGATGCGCTACCCGCTTTGCCGTTCGACCATAAAGAGATTATCAGCGCAGCTGTGGAGGAAATCCGTGACTGGATTGAAAAAGAACCGTCTATCGTTTTCGATTATCTTCCTATGAAATTCACAGCTTATCAGTTAAGACGTACGTATGAGATCATCTATAATAAGGAAATGGATGTCCGTAATTTCCATAAGAAGATGAGTTCGCTTGAATATGTTGTCCCTACCGATGAGGTGGAAGAAGGAGTGGCCCATCGTGCTGCCCGCTATTATCGTTTCGATAAGGTAAAATACAACAAATTACATTCTAAGTTTAATAAAAACTAATCGTCCTGTATATGTACTTATTAGGTTGTGATATAGGGAGTTCGTCTGTAAAGGCCTCGATTGTGGATGTTAATTCCGGGTTGACGGTAGGAGCCGACTTCTATCCGAAAGAAGAAGCCCCGATCAAGGCGGTGAAGCCCGGTTGGGCAGAACAGAATCCTGACGACTGGTGGAAATACCTGAAGGAAGCGATCAAAGGTGCGATTGCTCAAGCCGGAATCGACGGGAGCGATATAAAAGCGATCGGTATCTCTTACCAGATGCATGGATTGGTTCTGGTGGATAAGAAGATGGAGATATTACGTCCTTCTATTATCTGGTGCGACAGTCGTGCCGTGTCTTATGGCGAGCGTGCTTTTAAAAATATAGGGGAGAAGCAATGCCTGTCGCATCTGCTGAACTCGCCCGGTAACTTTACGGCGGCTAAGCTGGCCTGGGTGAAGGAATACGAACCGCAATTGTTCCGTTCGGTACATAAGTTTATGTTGCCGGGAGATTTTATCGCTATGCGGATGACCGGCGATATCGTTACGACCATATCTGGATTGTCGGAAGGCATCTTCTGGGATTTCAGGAATGAAAAGGTATCGGCCGACCTGATGAATTATTTCGGTTTCAGCGATGAACTGGTTCCGGAGATTCGCCCGACATTCGGTTTGCAGGGCGAATTGCTAGGCTCTGTAGCCTCCGAGTTAGGATTGAAAAAAGGAACACCTGTGACCTACCGTGCCGGCGATCAGCCGAATAATGCCTTGTCACTGAACGTTCTCAACCCTGGTGAGATAGCAGCTACCGGCGGTACGTCAGGAGTTGTGTACGGTGTAAACGGTAAAGTCAATTACGATACGCTTTCACGTGTAAATACCTTTGCCCATGTAAATCACTCCCCCGGACAAACCAGGCTCGGCGTTCTGCTTTGCATTAACGGGGTCGGAATCCTGAACTCGTGGGTCAAGAAGAACGTAGCCCCGGAAGGGATCAGCTATCCGCAATTGAACGATCTGGCAGCTGGTGTGCCTATCGGATCGGACGGCTTGTCTATCCTGCCGTTTGGTAATGGGGCGGAACGTATGTTGCAGAACCGGCAGATGGATTGCTCTATTCATGGTCTTAATTTCAATACACATAGCAAAGCGCATATAGCCCGTGCCGCACAAGAAGGGATCGTGTTCTCTTTCAAATACGGTATGGATATAATGAACGGGATGGGGATCGATATCGATGTGATCCGTGCCGGGAATGCCAATATGTTCCTGAGTCCGATATTCCGTGATACCTTGTCGGGAGTTACCGGTACGGTGATCGAACTGTTTGATACCAACGGAGCGGTAGGTGCTGCCAAAGGTGCCGGTATTGGTGCCGGTATCTATCAGTCGGCGGAAGAAGCGTTTGCCTCTCTGAAAAAGATTGATGTGATCGAACCGGACGGGTTGAAGGCCGATAAATATTGTGCAGCATACAGCACCTGGAAAGAACAGCTGGACAAGCTAATGACAGATAATAATATACCAATGTAATATAAATCATTTAAACTATTAATTTCATGAACTTTTATAAAGGCGAAAAAGAATTCTTCCCTGGAATAGGAAAGATTCAGTTTGAAGGACGCGAGTCAAAGAACCCGATGGCGTTTCATTATTATGACGAAAACAAGGTGGTAATGGGTAAAACACTAAAAGACCATCTTCGTTTTGCAATGGCTTACTGGCATACCCTTTGTGCCGAAGGAGGCGACCAGTTTGGCGGTGGTACGAAAACATTCCCTTGGAATGCTGCTGCCGATCCGATTAGCCGTGCCAAATACAAGATGGATGCTGCGTTTGAATTTATGACAAAGTGTAGTATTCCTTACTATTGTTTCCATGATGTCGACGTGGTTGACGAAGCACCTACGCTGGCTCAGTTTGAAAAAGATCTCCAAACGATGGTCGGTCATGCCAAGGGACTTCAGCAGGCAACCGGAAAAAAACTGTTGTGGTCTACCGCAAACGTATTCGGTCATAAACGTTATATGAACGGCGCCGCAACCAATCCATATTTCCCGACTTTGGCTTATGCCGGAACACAGATCAAGAACGCTATCGACGCTTGTATCGCCCTGGGTGGTGAAAACTATGTATTCTGGGGAGGACGAGAAGGATATATGAGCCTGTTGAACACCGAAATGAAACGTGAAAAAGACCATCTGGCCATGATGCTTACCATGGCACGCGACTATGGTCGCAAGAATGGTTTCAAAGGAACTTTCCTGATCGAACCGAAGCCGATGGAACCTACCAAGCACCAGTATGACGTAGATTCTGAAACGGTGATCGGCTTCCTGCGTCACTATGGCCTGGATAAAGACTTCGCCCTGAACATCGAAGTGAACCATGCTACATTGGCCGGGCATACGTTCGAACATGAATTGCAGGCTGCTGTAGATGCCGGTATGTTGTGCAGCATCGATGCCAACCGCGGCGATTACCAGAATGGTTGGGATACTGACCAGTTCCCGATGGATATCTACGAACTGACCCAGGCATGGTTGGTTATCCTGCAAGGTGGCGGTCTGACTACCGGAGGTACAAACTTCGATGCTAAGACACGCCGTAACTCAACCGATCTGGATGATATCTTCCTGGCTCATATCGGTGGTATGGATGCCTTTGCCCGTGCTCTGATAACGGCTGCTGCCATCCTTGAAAACTCCGATTACAAGAAAATGCGTACTGAGCGTTATGCCAGTTTCGACAACGGCGAAGGTAAAGCATTCGAAGACGGCAAGCTGACTTTGGAAGACTTGCGTACGATCGCTCTTCGTGACGGCGAACCGAAGCAAATCAGTGGCAAGCAGGAATTATATGAAATGATTCTCAATTTATATATATAAAATTAGTTACAAAGAGTAGCTTTCTCTTCTCTTGGAGAAAGGCAGGAGGCGTGTGATAATTACGTGTTTCCAAATGATAGCACACCTCCGAACCTTTCTCCGGAGTGGAGAAGTTACTTTTTGTTTCTTAGTCTGATAGATATGAAAAACAACAATAGTTACATTTTTGGCCTTACCCTCGTTGCTACCCTTGGAGGGTTATTATTCGGATATGATACGGCTGTCATTTCCGGAACAGTAGAATCACTAAGAAAATTCTTTATTGAACCTTACGGATTACCTCTCGATCAGGCGAATTCGCTGGAAGGATTTGTGGTCAGCAGTGCGCTGATCGGTTGTATCCTGGGAGCCTCTTTTGCCGGCTGGGTCAGCCAGCGGTACGGTCGTAAGCCGACATTGATTGTGGCGTCTATTCTTTTCCTGCTCTCGGCGATCGGCTCGGCATGGCCCGAATTCGGATTGGGATTGCCCGGAAGCGGGGATCATACTTATATGTATTTGTTTGTAGCTTACCGTATCCTGGGTGGAATAGGGGTCGGTCTGGCTTCGATGGTATCACCGATGTATATCGCTGAGGTTGCTCCGGCTGACCGTCGCGGTAACCTGGTTTCGTGGAACCAGTTTGCTATCATCTTCGGTATGCTGGTCGTTTATTTTGTGAATTACACGATCGCCTTGCAAGGGGATGCCACATGGCTGCATACCGTGGGTTGGCGATGGATGTTTGCTTCCGAAATTATTCCGGCGGTATTCTTTTTTACCTTGTTGATGTTCGTGCCCGAAACGCCCCGTTACCTGGTGATGCGTGGAAAGACGGAGAAAGCATTGACAATCCTCGACCGTCTGATGGGGAAAGACGAAGCGGCGAAAGAGCTGGTTGATATAAAGGAAAGTTTCAAAGAAAAGGCTCCTTCCATGCGTCCGTACTTCCGTTTTATGGGAGCGTGGCTGGTTTTGTTCCTGTTGGCTTACGGGGCATTGGAACTGGCTGGTAATACAAGTGCGTTGGAGATTGCTTTGATCGGCAGTTTCTTTGTATCATTGGTGTTCCCGATCCGTTCGTATGGCGTACTTATCATTATGGTAGGTATCCTGTTGTCCGGCTTCCAACAGTTCGTTGGTATCAACGTGGTACTCTATTACGCACCGGAGATATTTAAGACGATGGGAGCTGCTACCGATGCCGCATTGCTGCAACAGATCGTTGTAGGGGCAGTAAATCTGTCGTTTACCGTATTGGCAATCTTTACCGTCGATAAGTTCGGCCGCCGTCCGTTGATGATTATCGGTGCTTTGATTATGGCTGTTTCCATGATAATACTGGGGACTACCTTCTATACGCACTCGGTGGGCGTCGGTTCGCTGGTCTGCATGCTGGTTTATACAGCTGGGTTTGCCATGTCGTGGGGACCTGTTTGTTGGGTTTTGCTGGCGGAGATCTTCCCGAACTCTATCCGTTCTACCGTCATGAGTATTGCCGTAGCCGGACAGTGGATAGCCAACTTCCTCGTATCTTGGACTTTCCCGATGCTCGACAAAAACCAGTACCTGACCGAAACATTCAACCACGGTATGGCCTACTGGATATACGGTCTGATGGGTATCCTGGCTGCCGCTTTCATCTGGAAGTTCGTGCCCGAAACAAAGGGGAAGACACTGGAACAAATGGAGCAATACTGGAAAAGATAATGCTATTCTAGCGCTTTTTTTGTAAGTTTGCCACCGTTTAATAGAGACTATATAATATGCCTTTTATAAAGCGGATTTTAATTTGGTGCAGGAATATTCTCATATTCCTGTTTATATCAAGCATATTGGCGGTGGTGGCTTATAAATTCATTCCCGTCTACTATACCCCTTTGATGCTGACACGTCTGTATGATCAGTATAAGGAAGGCAAACCCTGGAAACTGGATCATACCTGGGTCCCGTTATCACAGATCGCCCAGCCGTTGGTTCAGGCAGTAGTTGCCTCGGAAGATAACCTCTTTCTGGATCATAACGGTTTTGATATCGAACAGATCCAGAAAGCCCGCGATGAGGCGGAGAAAGGAAAACGCGTACGTGGTGCCAGCACGATCTCGCAGCAGACAGCCAAAAACGTTTTCCTTCTTCCGACCAAAAGCTATATCCGTAAGGGGATCGAGGCCTATTTCACGTTATTGATCGAGTGGATATGGAGGAAAGAACGTATCATGGAAGTCTATCTCAATTCCATAGAGATGGGGGATGGTATCTACGGGGCCGAGGCGGTGGCAAAGGCTCATTTCAAGAAACCGGCTTCGAAGCTGAGTGCTGGTGAAGCAGCGCTGATCGCCGCTTCACTACCCAATCCGCGGAAATTTAATTCAGGCAAGCCTTCTCCCTACCTGTTGAAGCGGCAGGGACAGATCCTTTCCCTGATGGGAAAACTGATAAAGATCCAGATGGGCTACGGAGCGGGAGAGATCGAAAACAAAAACGGTAAAATTAAAAAGAGAAAGAAATGGAGAGCTTCACTTATCACGACCTCGGACATATCGATTACACCGAAGCTTTAACCGTTCAGACGGAAGCGTTTGAGGCATTGCTTCATGCCAAGGTTTGGGGCGGACAGGGAGAGAATAAACTCTTCTTCTGTGAACATCAGCCGGTGTTGACGATCGGGAAGAGCGGGAAAGACTCAAACCTATTGATCCCTGTGGAGCTGTTGCAGCGCCAGGGAGTATCCTTCTTTCATACGAACCGGGGTGGCGATATAACGTATCACGGACCCGGACAAATCACGGGATATCCGGTCTTCGATCTGGAACACTGGCAGTTGGGGTTGAAACAGTATATCCATACCCTGGAAGAGGTCATTATCTGCTTTCTGGCCCTTTACGGGATCAAAGGAGAGCGGTTGGAAGGTGCAACCGGAGTCTGGATAGAGCCGGAAGTGAAAGGCCACGCCCGTAAGATATGTGCTATCGGAGTAAAAAGTAGCCGGTATGTCACGATGCACGGTTTTGCCCTGAATATCAATACTGACCTGAGCTATTTTTCCCTGATCAACCCTTGCGGCTTTACGGATAAGGGCGTTACCTCTCTGGAGAAGGAGCTGGGTGGCAAGCAAGACTTTGAAAAGGCGAAAGCACAACTGCATACATTATTTTCAGAACTATTCCCCTGATGGATTATAAAATACATTTTGCCCCGTTGCAAGGCTATACCGATGCCGTGTACCGGGAAGCTCATAGCCGTATCTTCGGCGGTGTGGAGAACTATTACACCCCTTTTGTCCGTCTGGAAAAAGAGGGGTTCCGTAACAAAGAATTGCGTGACATAGCCCCCGAGCATAACCAGGATGTTCCGGTCATTCCCCAACTGATAGCTGCCACACCCGATGAGTTCCGTCGCATTGCTGCATTCTTCCGGGAGAAAGGTTACAGGCAGGTAGATATAAATATGGGTTGTCCGTTTCCTATGCAAGCCCGGTTACATCGTGGAGCCGGGATATTACCATACAAGGAAGAGGCTGTAGCTTTGTTGGATACGATCCGCGAATTTCCGGAGATAAGCTTTTCCCTGAAACTCCGTTTGGGATGGGAACAACCGGATGAGTCTCTGGCCCTCTTGCCTTTTATTAACTCTCTTCCCCTGGCACATGTCACTTTGCATCCCCGAATCGGATTGCAACAGTATAAAGGAACGGTGGATATGGATGGATTTTCCCGTTTCTATGAAGCATGTACATTGCCACTCTTTTATAACGGCGACCTGGGTAGTCTGGAAGATATTCACTCGATAACCGATCGTTTTCCAGCGCTGAAAGGAGTCATGCTGGGACGGGGATTGTTATCTCACCCCTGGCTGGCCGCGGAATATGCAAACGGCAAAACTTTATCGGCCACAGAAAAACAGACCCGGTTGGCCGACTTCCACCGCCTGTTGGCTGAGCAATATAGCTTGCGCCTGGAAGGGGGAGATCATCAGATACTGGCAAAACTAAAGACACTTTGGGATTACCTATTGCCGGATGCCGAAAAGCGTTTGCGGAAAAAGGTGATCAAAAGCAGCAACCTTACTGTTTATTATTCAGCAGTTAAGGAGTTGCTGTCGTAGTAGTATCCATCCGCATCGGAGGGATTGTATCCGTATTGGCGGGAGCGAGCGGGGTTAGTGGAAGTATTTTCCTTCTACGGAAGAATTCAGACAGGTGTGTGAAATCTTTCTTAAACATGATACCTACGCCCTGAGTAGTCAGCGACTGTTTCAGATACCGGTACATATCATTCGAATGATTATAAGCCTTCAAGCGGATTTCCCCATTCTTAGTCAGTTTATATTCCAGGTCGAATTCTCCGATGAAGTCGTTCTTTTGCGTGCTTTCGGTAGTTCTGTTTTTATAACCGAAGCTACCGTTAAGCAGTAGACGATTATCCAATAGCTGGCTGGACAGCAACATTTCAACTTCAGTATCTTGTATGCCATCTTCACTCGTACGGATATTAGTACCGATTTGTACTTTGTCGGTCAGGCTATTCAGTATACTGGATATCTGGGAAGATATCGCAGAAGAAGCCACGGCACTGAAATCATTTGAACGATAGGCGTTCTGGCTATATTCGGGAGTATTAAACTTATTCAGAACAAGTAGGTAGATGATCTGGCGTGTCATCATATCTTCGGTGTCGATCAGCGATTTCATTTGCCGTTCTATCTCTTCGTTGGAGCCGGGCAGTTCCAGGTCAAACGAGATACCCGGGTTACGTAACATACCATCGAGGTTAAGCACGCAGTTTACCGGGACATTGGTTCGCGCACTTTGCTGGGCAAGACCTTCATCCAGGTCACGCAGGTTGGCAGTCAGGTTATAGATGGCATTAACGTGCATCGTGGCATCGAAAGGATCACCGCGGAAGTCGATCGAACTGCCTTCGCGTATCTTAAAGTCTTTGTGTATGATCTGTTGCAGGCTAAAGTTATAGTTACCGCTGACGATACCCATATTGCCATACATACGCAGGTCGGTCTTTGTTCCGTATTCTATCTGCATACTTCCGCTGCAATTACCGGTGATCTTATCGCCGGCTATCGGGTCCATGATCAGTTCGATATCAGCCTCAGGGTTTATGTCGAGCAGGAAGTTCATACGTAGTTCGGCACCTTCATCTTCGATGTTTGAGGCGATCCTCAGCGAGTCGTGCGGGAGTGTGCTGTTTGCTACCGACTCCTGTAATTTCTTTTTGTCGACAAAGGTGATGAAGTCGTAATCGGCTGCCGATGTATTGTTCATGAAGTCGAGCGTAACAGCCGTTTTAGGATCGTTACGCATATTGATATCGAAGTTGATCAATTTGTCGTTTCCTTTGATAGAAGCGGTTCCGCTACCGAACACTGTTCCATAGATCAGCGGATTGAGTTTACGGGTAGCGTTGAACACCAGCATGTTGTTTGTCTTGACATTCACGTCGAAGCTGACATCCTTGAAATGGTCATGGTAGACATGCATATTGACGATACCCGGATTACCGAACTTATCGTTCACTTTCAGATCCCGCATATTGATGGAGCCTGCATCCATATGGATAGAGTCGGAGAATGTATAGTACGTATTGGTGTATTCTATTCCCAGGCCACCGTCTTCCACATAAGCGTCTCCCTCGACTGTAAGCGCTTTGAAGGGGCCATGCAGGTGGACACTTCCGAACCCGCGTCCCTGAATGTTCTTGGCTACTTTGTCGACAAAAGGATGGAGGAAAGCGATGTTGAGGTCGTTCGCGTCGAAGAACAAGGATAGGCCGGCATTTTTTCCGACCGGGAATATATACCCGCTCACGTCGGTCCACGTTGTATCGTTCTTATAGATGCTGCCGAGCATCAGGATACCCTGTTGTTCGTCATCCCATTCGCTGAACAGGTTCAGGCGGCCGAGTCCTACCTGGTTGAAGGAGAAGTCTTTTATTTCCAGGTCGGTGTTCAACATACGGCTACCGTACAGGTCGCATATATTAAACGTACCTGTGGCTTTTCCGGCGAATTGCAGGACGGGGATATTCAGTATGTCGAAAATATAGCTGAGTTCAACCTCTTTCAAGTCCATCAGCAAGGTGTCTGTCGGGTTTTTGGAAATGCTTCCGTCCAGTCGCAGGTATTGTTGCTCGTTCGATACCTTGAAGTTGTCGATATCTATCCTGCCATCGGCGATGGTTATTTCCGAAGGGTTGATCTTCCAGATCGAATCGTTGAGGACCAACGGGCTCTCGTTCAGGGATATATTCGTCCTTAAGGTGGCAGGTCCCTTTTCATGCTCTTCTTCCGTGAAGAGGGTGGAAGCGGATAGTTCGGCCCTGAATTCTTTTTCTTTGTTGTTGGCCCAGCCGATCAGGGTATTGATCCGGTTATCTTTTGCGTCGGCTTTCAGGTCGAGATAGTTGCGGGTCCCCTTCTGGTTATAATTGATCGCTTTGAGTTGCAGGCTTATATTTTCTGTGGGATTGTCGCAGGTCAGGTAGCCGGATTCGAACATCGAATTGCCCAGTTTGAACTTGGGCAGGAAAGCTTCGAAACGGAATTTGTTGTACAAGTTGTTATAATGTCCGGTGATTCGTCCCTGGCTGACCATTGTGAAAGGCAACTTAAGCGTCTGCGAGATACTGTCGGTGTTCTCGACAGTAAGCAACAGGGAGAAATTGTTTTCTTCCACTTTCTGCTTTTTCTGGGTAACGTTGATCAGTGCCGGTATATACCCTTTGAAAGTATTCATAAAGCTCGGCACGATTGTTTTGAACGAATAGGCGCCGGTTATTTCCCCGTTCAGGATATCCGAAGAGATGGTCAGGTGGCGGTCCAGCGAATGTCCGGAGGCAGTCACCAGCAGCTTTTTCAGGAAGAAGCTGCTCGGAGCGGTTTTAAACGAGAGGCTGTCTATCGAAATGTTACCTTCCAGGTTGTCGATGTTGTTACCGGTAAAGTCGGCGTTCAGCGATAAAGAGATGTCAGGCGATTCGTATTTGTCGATCAGGTTCAGGCTGTCCGGGCGGAAATGCTGGAGGTTGGCCGTGAAATTGAACATCGAGTTTTGTCCTTCGTGCCTGAACATTCCTTCGGCATAGAGTTTGCCGTTCGGGTCGTTCACCTGAACCATTCCGTCGAAGCTGTTCTTTTTGAAGTTACCGGAAAGCTGGATGTCCGTATAAGTATACTTCCTATATTCAACTTCGTCGATATTTGCCTTGATATTCCCGAAGAAACCGCTGTGTTCATGCCGTTTGGCATCGAGCGAGATACTGAGCTTTGTTTTTCCGTACGGGTTGCCTTCGCCAAATAATTCATTCAGTTGCAGTCCGGGGGTCGAAACATGTCCTTTCAGGTAAGCCGTGATACCGTTTTCCTTGTCGCTACCGAATATCATATCCGTTTGCACCGAACCGATGGCCGACGAGAACTTTCCGAAAGCAACCAGGTTATCGAAGAAGCCGGAGATCTCACCGGTAAAGTTTACCGTTCCGAGTTTGACGATCGGATCAGGCAGTATGACCGGCTTTTTATTGAAGTTATTCACCAGCCCGGCTATACCGTCGGTCGTGATATACATCTTGTTAACCTGTCCGAAGATGTAAGCCTCTTCGGGGTGGGAGATACCTTTCAGTTCCATTTTTCCGACGAAAAGCATTTTGTCGCTGTACCGTAATGTCAACCGTTTCAGGTCGATATTGTTGATGTATCCGGATGCTTCGGCCGAAAGTTCGATCGTTTCCGTAAAATTCTGGAAGGCAGGGACGAAAGGCGACAAATCCTTCAGGCATATCTGTGAAGGAGAAATGTTTAGTTCCAGCGGAGCCTGGTTCAACAACTGGGTGACATTCTCAATTTCGTGCATACCGATTTGTGCCCGGCTGATTTTCAAATCCGTTTGCGGTAATTTTATTTCGAAGTTGTTGATGAAAGCACTGTCGCGGTTGCTGATGATATTCATCGAAAGTTTGTCTAGCTCAAAACCGGAAGCCTCGTTGAAACTCATCTTTTTGATGTTGGCGTTCAGGCTGTCCTTGTTGAAGGCTTTCAGGGATATTTTCGCACTCAGGTTCTTGATGTCTACATGTTTGGCATTAAACTTGCCGGGGGTAGAGTCGGCACTTTCCACGTCAAAACGGAAATTCCCACGCCGAATCAGGATCGAGTTGAAACGCAAGTCGATATTCGGGTTCTTCTTCAAAGTATCCCTGCTGGCGAAAGCATCCAGGACGAACTGAAGGTTCAGCGGACTCTCGGGCGTCTTCTTTTTCAGATTGACCGAGAAACCGAACAGACGCACGGTCGAGAATACGAATTTGCCTTTCAGCAAGGGAAGGGCTTCGAAGCCTGCCGCCACATGGTTCGCTTCGAATAATGTTTTTCCATCCTGGTCTTCGAGGTATAAGTTGTCGAGAACCACCCGGTTGAACCACTCGATACTGACATTTCCTATCTTAACAGGCACACCAAGGTGACTGGATAATTCGGTCGATGCAATGTCGGAAACCTGGCGTTGAACGTACGGTATCTTCAACAATATGAAGGGCATTGCATAGAATATCCAGAGCAGAGTAAGTAGGGTAATGATTATGTATTTGAGTCCTCTGATATCTTTACTATATTTTAAGCACAAATCTACAACAATATCGCGATAGAATTCATTAAATTTGCACAAAAAAACGAGAGAAGAGTATGAGTGTAACAATATTGGGGATAGAATCATCCTGTGATGATACTTCCTCTTCCGTAATACGCGACGGCGTGATGCTGTCGAATGTGATAGCCAGTCAGGCGGTTCACGAAGCATATGGTGGCGTGGTTCCCGAGCTGGCTTCACGCGCACACCAGCAGAATATCATCCCGGTGGTCGCAGAGGCTATCAAGCGTGCAGGTATCGATAAGTCGGAACTGAGCGCCGTTGCGTTCACACGCGGGCCGGGGTTGATGGGATCCCTGCTGGTCGGTACCTCCTTTGCCAAAGGGTTTGCCGCATCTTTGGACATCCCGATGATCGAGATCAACCATTTGCAGGCGCATGTACTGGCTCACTTTATCAAGGAAACGCCGGAAGACGATCATGCTCCCTCGTTCCCGTTCCTGTGTTTGCTGGTATCGGGCGGTAACTCGCAGATCATCAAAGTAAATGCTTATAACGACATGGAGGTGATAGGGCAGACGATAGACGACGCAGCGGGCGAAGCCTTCGACAAATGTGCGAAGGTGATGGGACTGGGTTATCCGGGTGGTCCGGTGGTGAACCGCTTGGCCAACGAAGGAAATCCGAAAGCCTTTACTTTCAGCAAACCGCATATTCCGGGGTACGATTATAGCTTCAGCGGACTGAAGACTTCTTTCCTCTACACCTTGAGGGATAAACTACAGGAAGATCCGGACTTCATCGAAAATAATAAACGTGACCTTTGTGCCTCCCTTCAGTCGACAGTGATCGATATCCTGATGGAT
Organism: Parabacteroides timonensis; assembly: GCF_900128505.1. NCBI lineage: Bacteria > Pseudomonadati > Bacteroidota > Bacteroidia > Bacteroidales > Tannerellaceae > Parabacteroides > Parabacteroides timonensis. The sequence goes on along the minus strand of NZ_LT669941.1, from coordinate 1,730,847 downwards.
AAGTTGCGCAAGGCAGCGAAAGACCTGAATATAAAAGAGGTGGCGGTGGCCGGCGGTGTTTCGGCAAACTCCGGTTTGCGCGATGCCTTCCTCGACCATGCGAAGCGGTATGGCTGGAAAGTGCATATCCCGAAGTTCGCGTTTACAACAGACAACGCGGCGATGGTTGCCATCACTGGTTATTATAAATTCCTCGATAAGGATTTTTGTCCGATGGACGCTGTTCCGTTCTCACGGGTGGTTATTTAAATTACTTTTGGCTTGATCCAAAAGTAATCAAAAGATCAAGGCTGCACCGGCTTCGCTGCTATGGTGAAAGACTACGCTTGAAAAATCCGAAACTCGCTACGCTCAGACAGCGGATTTTTCCGGGCCGCTTCGTCTTCCCCCTTCGCGGACGCTCATCCGCTGAGGCCTTTCAGAGAGCGCTTTGCGCTCTTTGGGGATTGCCGATACCGACACCTTTAAAACAGGCGGTATCGGCAATCCTAAGAGGAAGCTTTGCTTCCTATGTCAGGCCTCAGCTGGTGAGCGTAAAGCGCAGCAGCCGGAGAGAGCGCCCGGAGGCTGTGCTGTTTGAGCGAAGCGAGTTCACAGACGACAGCGAACGTAGGATGCGGAGTAGCGAGGCAGGTGTAGCCTTGAACTTTTGGTTACTTTTCTTTCAAGAGAAAAGTAACATTCAATTAGATAAAAACAATATGAATTCAATAAGCGAACAATTAGGCAAACTTCTTCGAACGAAGAAGTTGTCGATGGGGACGGCGGAAAGCTGCACGGGGGGCCGGATAGCCAATATGATTACGCTGGTGGCAGGTAGCTCCGATTATTTTGTCGGGGGAGTTGTCTCTTACAGCAACGAAGTGAAACAGCATGTATTGGGTGTTTCGGAAGAAAGTCTTCGCCAGCATGGGGCCGTCAGCCGCGAAGTGGTGGAACAGATGGCGCAGGGAGCGATCCGTACCCTCGGATGCGACTGTGCTGTAGCGACTTCCGGTATTGCAGGACCCGGCGGAGGAACCCCGGAAAAACCGGTCGGCACGGTTTGGATCGCCGCAGCCCTGAAAGGTGAAATCGTCTCACATTGTTTTCATTTCGGAACGGTCAGGGCGGAAAATATACAGGCGGCGGCGGATGCTGCGTTGACCCTGTTATTGGACTTGTTACAAAAACAGCATGGATAAATTCATAGAACAACAGCGGGCGGTTTATCCCATGTCCGACGAAGCGATCCGGTTGCTGGTCGACGAGATGGAGGAGGTGGCTTTCTCGAAAGGAGAACTTTCGACGAGGGAAGGCGACCGCGACCCGTTTGTCTGGTTCGTCAAAGAGGGATTGGTCCGGGCATATGTCGAACTGGATACGAAAGATATCACCTTATGGTTTGCCAGCGACGGCGAAATGATCAATTTCGTTTACCGCGACATCTCGGTCTATAACGTGGAGATGGTGGAGGATACCGTCCTGTTCCGCATCCCTGCCACGAAACTGGACAAACTTTTCGAACAGTCGCACGATATCGCTATCTGGGGATTGAAGCTGCTCGACTATTACCTGCGGGAATATGAGAACTATTTTATCAACGACAGTTGGAGTGATGCCCGCGAACAATACGAGAGTCTGATGCACTCGCGCCCGGATCTGTTCCAGCGAGTGCCGTTGAAACATATCGCTTCCTACCTGCAGATCACGCCGCAATCGTTGAGCCGTATCCGTTCCTCTTCTAAATAAAAAGAGCAGACCGAAATTATCTTATGGTAATTTTTCTCTGAAAAGACCTCCTTACCTTTGCAGCCGGAACCAAAAGCAAGTTGTTTTATGAGTAAGGAAAAAGCTCTCTTCCGCCAGGAAAGAGAGAGGTTATTGTTGACAGGTGAGATTCCCCGGTTATTTACAAAGTATGCACTTCCCGGCGTGGCGGGACTATTATTTCTGGGTATCCAGTCCGTAATTGACGGGATTGTGCTCGGACGGTTTGTGGGCGCTAATGCGCTGGCTAGTGTGAATCTGATCTTACCGTGTTATAGTTTGATCTCGGCGTTTGCCATCGTGATGGGCATCGGGGGACAGACGATTGTCAGTATCAGTCTGGGAAAAGGTGATAAGCAGGAAGCGAACAACGCGTTGCGTTCGGTATTCCTGTTCCTGATTACCATGTCTTTGGCGGTGAGCCTGTTGATTTATTTATTTGCGGGAGAGATCGCTTCTTTCCTGGGGGCGAATGCAGTGTTGCAGGGGGATGCCGTAGGATATATCCGGGCATTGGTCCCTTTCTTCCCGTTTTTGTGTACGATGTTCTTCGGCGACTATATCATTAAGGCGATGGGGCATCCCTTGTATGCGACTTCGGTCATGGGGACGACCGTGATCCTGAATATTATTCTCGACCTCGTGTTCGTTGCCGTATTGGGTTGGGGCGTGATGGGAGCCGGACTGGCGACCGGTATTGCCTTTACGATCGGTGCTTGCCTGAATGTGCCCCGGTTGTTTTCGCGTCACGAAGTCGTTGCCGTCCAACGTGGACGCTACAATTGGCGGCTGGTATGGAATGCTTTCTATAACGGGTCGTCGGAGGGTATGTCTGAACTGTCGGTAGCAATTACCGTTTTCCTCTTCAATATCACGATGATGAAGTATCTGGGTGAAAGTGGGGTGGCGGCGTTTACGGCAATCAATTATATCCTGTTTATCGGAACCACCATATTCCTGGGGATATCGGATGGTATCATACCTATTATAGGATATAACTACGGGGCGAAGAAGCAGGAACGTATCAAGTCGATCCTGGGACTTGCCGTGCGGGTTAATTCCGCGATCGGGATCGGTTTGTTCCTGGTATTGTTATTGTTCGGCGAACAGATTATCGGATTGTTTTTCAACGATCACAGCAGCGAGGCCTTTGCTATTGCGTCGCGGGGTGTCTCGATCTATTGCTTTGCCTTTTTGTTGTGCGGTCTGAATATCCTGGCATCCAGCTATTTTACGGCTATCGGGAATGCGAAGATTTCGATCATTATATCAGCTTTGAGAGGACTCATATTCGTAGGAATCGGCATACTTGTCCTCCCCGCTGTATTCGGTATCGACGCCATCTGGTATGATATACCGATCGCTGAGATTTGCACGTTGTCAGTCTCTTACTGGCTGGTGCGTAAGTCGTTAAAACAATAGCTGAGTATTACTCGGCTATTGTTTTAGCTATTAACTGATACCCTTTCTCGTTCGGATGCAGGCCGTCGTTGAAAAGCGATTCGTCGATCTTGCCGGTGGGCAGGAGCAAGGTGGTTCCGGCATCGCTGAACAGGCAGTTTTCCTCGTTCGCCATTGTGCGGATTTGCTGGTTGATGTTTTTCACCCAATCCTCGTGTTCCCGGCGGGGAAGGATACCGATCACTTTGACCGTCGCTTTCGGTTGGCGGTTACGGATAGCTGTGATGAGGAAACGCAGACCTTCTACAATATCATTGTCCGGGCTGATTCCCATATTGTTCGTTCCGATCATCAGGACAACTTTATCCGCTTCATATCCATCCAACTCACCGTGGTAGATGCGCCAAAGTACGTTTTCTATACGGTCGTAACCGTATCCCAGATTCTGGAATCCGGCCGGTTCCATGATCTTCTTCCAGCTTTTCGCGCCGCTGCTTCTCGGTCCAGCCGGTTCTCCTCCCCAGAAATGAGTGATCGAGTTGCCGAGGATGACGGCTTTGGGCGGGTTTTGCTCGATATGCTTCAATATGTCGCGATGGCGGGTCTGCCATTCGTAATTGTTCGGTTCGCGACGTTGAGTGACAGGCTGGGTCGTCGGGCTGTCACCTACCGGCAGCCGGAGGATGTCGCGTACTTTCTTTTCAACGGCTGTCGCCTGGTAGGTGGCTCCGAGGTCAGAAGGGTGTACGTAGTCAACCCAGGCATCGGGCGGATAGTTCAATTCTTCATGTGTCAGGTAATACAGGTCTTTGACACCGGCTTGCAACAAGGCTTCGTATCCTTTGCGTGAAGCGGCGTTCAGGCGGGTATATAATTCGTATTGTCCTCGGTTGCTGGGAGCGTTGCTGTATCCGGCATGTTCTACCAGGAGGATGGGAGCGTTTCGTTTTTCCCGGATTTGTTTGACGGCGGCAATTACCAGGGCGGTTACTTCTTCATTGGTTTTTTGTGTGAAGTTGGGCAGGCAATCCAGGATGTAGAGGCGGGCATCCTGCTCAACGATGTAGTTCAGGACTGCTTTTTCGAGTTGCCCGTTACCTGAAAATCCCAGATTGACCAACGGATAATCCAGCGAACGTTGCAGGATGTTCGCCCACGCCATAGCCGGACGTGAGGAGCAAGCGCCCTGTGCGATGGAAGTACCGTAAAGAACGATCGGCTTCTCCGGCGATTGGGGAATGAAAGTCAGTTCGGTTCCTTCCGGTGTGCCGATCTCCATCCACTTGATACTATTATATAAAGGTAAGTAGAGTCTGTATTCAAACCCGCGGTTATGGAACTTGTCTTGTCCCAGGTTCGTATAGCTGTATCGGATCGTATCTCCGAATGAGTAGTTACCGAAACAGAAACTCCACTTGCCCTCGCTGTCGATGCTATACAGGTCGAGACCCGATACGCCGGTCGATTGCATGTGCGGCATAGCATACCCACCGCTTACCTGGTAACGTACGGTTATCTGGGGGGAGTTGCAATAAAAATGAATAGCCAGTCCGGCTGAGTTGCGGGAGAGGTTCCAAACCGGTTCCCTGACTTCGCCCTTTGCCCGGTCGGGTAGGCGTACATAGGTCTGTCCGATCTCACCGGGCCAGCCCTGGTTCTGGATCACAGGGAAACCTGCGTCCATCGGATTCTGCCATTTCCATTCTGCCCCGGCAGAGAGGCATACCATACATAGAATAAAGATACTCAACAGTCTTTTCATAGGTCGATCTATTTGTTTGCAATGCTTTTTGATACAATATTGACAAAGATAGTACAATATTAGAATTTTTGTTTTCGTTTATTCACGTATATTTGCCTCAGTTAAAAACAAAAATTCAGATACCATGAAAGCACAAGTATTGCTTACTTTCCTGTTGTTGGGAAGCATGCCTTTATTGGCTCAGAAAAGTTATCAGTTGCAGTCGCCCGACAGGAAACTGCACACTGTTGTGACAGTTGGAGATAATGTAGAGTTCTCGTTGAACCATGACGGGACGGAGGTGCTGGCTCCTTCTGCCATATCCATGACCTTACAGACCGGCGAAGTGTTGGGAGGTAACAGCCCTAAAGTTTCGAAAGTGACGAAAGGTTCCGTCGATAAGTCGATCCCGTCGCCGTTATATAAGAAATCGGAAGTAAGCGATATATATAATGAGATGACGATCGCTTTCCGTGGCGATTACAGTATCGTGTTCCGCCTGTATAATGACGGTATGGCCTATCGTTTCGTGACGAAGAAAAAAGGAGATATGATCGTGAAAGATGAAGAAGCATCCTATAACTTCTCTACCGACCACAAGACCTTCGCCGCTTATGTGAACACCACCAAGCCGACTTTCGAAGAACAGTTCTCCAATTCATTTGAGCAACCTTATTATAACGAACCGATCACCAAGCTGAACGACAAGCGCCTGATGATCCTGCCGTTCCTGGTCGATCTCGGAAACGGAAAGAAGGTTTGTATCACAGAGGCCGACCTCGAAAGCTATCCGGGTATGTTCCTGAATAACACGACAGATAAGCCTTCCCTGAAATCAGTCCATGCCCCGTATCCGAAGGTGAAACAGCAAGGCGGACATAACCAATTGCAGATGCTGGTCAAGGAACGCGAGAATTATATAGCCAAGACAAAAGGAAACCGTTCTTTCCCCTGGCGTGTGTTCGTTGTTTCGGAAAACGACAAGCAGTTGGCCGATTGCGATATGGTATATCGCCTGGCAGCTCCCTCCCGTATAAAGGATATCTCCTGGATCAAACCGGGTAAGGTTGCCTGGGATTGGTGGAACGACTGGAATATTTCCGGAGTCGATTTCCGTGCCGGTATCAATAACGAAACGTATAAATATTATATCGATTTCGCAGCCGACCATGGCATCGAATATGTGATCCTCGATGAAGGATGGGCTGTAAACCTGAAAGCTGATTTATTGCAGGTGATCCCGGAAATCGACTTGAAGGAGATCGTATCGTATGCAAAATCGAAGAATGTGGATATTATCCTGTGGGCCGGTTATTATGCCTTCGACCGGGATATGGAAAATGTGGTGAAACATTATGCCGATATGGGAGTGAAAGGTTTCAAGGTAGACTTTATGGATCGCGACGATCAGGAAATAATAGACTTCCTGTATCGTGGAGCAGAGACTTGTGCCCGCTATAATATGCTGGTCGACTACCATGGAATCTGTAAACCGACCGGATTGCAGCGCACCTATCCGAACGTGATCAATTATGAGGGTGTGAACGGCCTGGAACAATTGAAGTGGTCGCCCGAATCGTATGATATGGTTACTTATGATGTGACTTTCCCGTTCATCCGTATGGTGGCCGGTCCGGTAGATTATACACAAGGAGCTATGCGCAATGCGATCCGTCAGAACTACCGTCCGGTTTATTCCGAACCGATGAGCCAGGGGACACGTTGCCGCCAGTTGGCTACTTATGTGATCTTCGAATCGCCCCTGAATATGCTGTGCGACAATCCGACGAATTATATGCGTGAAAAGGAATGTACGGAATTTATAGCAGCTATCCCCACCGTATGGGAAGAAACCCAGGTGCTCGATGCAAAAGTGTCCGAATATATAGCAATGGCTCGCAAACATGGCGACAACTGGTACGTAGGTGCTCTCACCAACTGGGAACCGCGTGAACTGGAGCTGGATCTTTCTTTCCTGGGTGACGGCGATTATAAGCTGGAACTTTTCAAGGATGGTATCAATGCCGACCGTGCTGCCAGCGATTACAAAAAAGAGATCATACCTGTCCCGGCTGATCGTAAGTTGAAGATCAAGATGGCTCCGGGCGGAGGGTATGCTGCCAAAATCTATAAATAATACTATTTCTTTCTGTCTTGCTCTGTCACTCTGGATACGATGGCGGAGCAGGGCAGAAGGCGATATTAGTATCTCCAGGTCAATCATCCCTCTCAGAAACAGGTCGGTTTTTTTGTTGTTCATGTTTTGCATAACGATATGGTTTTAAAGTTGCTGTTAACAAATATTAGTAGACGATCTTTAAGACAATCTCCGGACGGTCTTTTCTCTTTCTATCGGTTTATATATCAGTCTTTTACAAAGTCGAAAAACGGGCTTCGGAGACAATCGTGAGACGATCTTTGAGACGCTTTTCATTATTATATAAGAATATATATAAGAGAGCAAGATGTTTTTCTAAAATTTTTAACAAATATAACGCCGGTATCCGAAAGGTCGTCTTCCCTGTTTTCAGGAGGTTAAACGCCTTGTTTTCAAAGCGATCCGTAAAAACCGGTCGAAAGGTTTCTTTTGATGGCTTCTTCCTGCTCGCTCAACGGTTTGGTTTTGAGCAGGAAGAGGGCGGTTTCGTGCAGCAGTGCGCCGCGGTCGGTGTATGTACTTAAAAAGCGTCGATAGGTTGTGAAGGACTGGATGAGTCTTCGGTTGCAAATACTTTTTTTTCTCATGATTTTTTTATATTGTGGGAAGAGAGGACTACCTATGGTTATTGTGTTTTTTATGAATTATCCCGATGGGTGGTTTCCCTTGCGTGGGCGGGGCTGACATGGTAGTATCACCAGGGTAGCTTGCCTGTGTCGTTACGGTGGGTTAAGCATGCCGTTCGGACGGGATAACCATGCCGGTATCGGGTGGTTGTTTGTTTTGTTAAGTAATAAATCTACGTGTTTGATCAATAAAAACGTGACGACAAATGTATATCGATTTTCCGGAGAGGAAAATCAAGGGGTAGGAGCTGGGGAGGGGGAAGGGGGGAACTAGTCTTTAAAGGACTACGTCATTTTCTTTTTCCTTTAAGCTATGCCTTGAAAAGTAAGCCTGTTTTCTAATACAAAATAAACAATAACAAACAGGTAGATAACAGGTATTTGCTTCGCCGGTATTTCCGACCGAAATACGAGTGAGAATCCGTCTGTATGTTACCGAAAAACAGCCTTCCAATTCCATATAAAGATAAACGAAAAATATTTAATTGAAAAATTTTTAAAGCAGAAAATAACTGGTGTATGCATTGAATTATGAGACGTTACATCAACTGAAAAAATAATCTGCCATCTTCCTGAAAGGTGAATTAATATTAATATATCAATATATTAGTTTATTAAATCCGATATCATCTCCATAAAGAAACAGTAATTATCATAGTCCTTTAAAGACTAGTTCCTGCCCTTTAGAGCATTGAAACTATAAAATGAAACGATAAAACGAATAGCATAAAATGAGAAAACTGATACTTGTATTGAATATATTGGTGATGATGGTTTGCGCCGTTTGGGGGCAAGACGGAGTGTGGAATGGAGAGGTGGCTGGGAACTTGGAGCCGGTTGATGAGGATGGAAATGTCTATCATATTTCTACCGCAGCGGAACTGGCTAAATTGGCGGATTTGGTGAATGCTGGGGACAATTTTGCAGACAAGACGGTTATATTGCAAAATGATATTGTTCTTAATGTGGGCGTGTTGGATGGAGTTGGGGAGTTGAAAGGCGGTAGAACCGAGTTTCATCCTTGGACGCCGATAGGGAAAGACGATGAGAAACCTTTTAAAGGAACCTTTGATGGGAATGGTAAAAAGGTGTCGGGGGTTTATATTCTTGATGATAATAACGAAAGTACTTATCTAGGCCTGTTCGGTTATCTTGGCGAAGACGGTAAGATAGAGAATGTTGGGGTGGAGGATAGTTATGTGAAGGGGACGACAGGACAGTATGTCTACTATGTCGGCGGCGTGTGTGGCTATAGCTCTGGTGGCTCGATCTCCAATAGCTATAATGCCGGTTCGGTGACGGGGGAGACGAAGGAGACGGGGGAGGAGTCCTATGTCGGCGGCGTGTGTGGCTCTAGCTATTATGGCAGGATCTCCAATTGTTATAATATCGGTTCGGTGACGGGGGAGGGGA